>DATEGF010000235.1:0-4125 GCA_035280245.1 Allostellaceae bacterium | reverse complement strand
AGCGCGCGGGGAATATTGGGCTCGTCCATGAAGCCGTAGTGCACGACCACGGTATGGAAGCCGTGCTCGAGGTGGCGGATGGTGAAGCGCTGGTCGTCCGCCACGCGCGGGAAATCCTCGATGTGCACGCACATCAGCACCACGCGCTCGTGCAGGAACTTGTTGTGCTTGAGGTTGTGCAGCAGCGCGCCCGGCACGACCTCGACGTTTCCGGTCATGAAGATCGCGGTACCGGGCGCGCGCACGCGGTCGGGCCCGACGCTCGCCAGGAACATGTCGAGCGGCATGGCGCTGCGCTGGCGCTCGGCTACCACCAGGGAGCGGCCGCGCATCCAGGTGAACATCACCATGTAGACCAGCGTCGCGACCAAGAGGGGGAACCAGCCGCCTTCCTCGATCTTGATCAAGTTCGCGCTGAAGAACGCCACGTCGACCACCAGAAAGACGCCGAAGAGCCCGAGCGCCAGCAGCGGGTTCCAGTGCCGCACGGCGGACATATAGGTGAAGGCCAGGACCGTCGTGAGAGTCATGGTGCCGGTGACCGCGATGCCATAGGCGGTCCCGAGGTTGTCCGAGGACTTGAAGCCGAGCACCAGCGCGAGCACCGCGCACAGCAGGAGGACGTTCATGGTGGGCACGTAGATCTGGCCGCGCTCCTGCTCGGAGGTGTGCCGGACCTGCATGCGCGGCAGATAGCCCAGCTGGATCGCCTGCTGAGTCATGGAGAAGGCGCCGGAGATCACCGCCTGCGAGGCGATCACGGTCGCCACGGCGGAGAGCGCCACCATGGGATAGAGACCCCAGGACGGCACCAGACGATAGAACGGATTCTCGAGCGCGGCGGGGCTGCGGAGCAGCAGCGCGCCCTGTCCGAAGTAATTCACCACCAGCGCCGGGAAAACCAGGCGGAACCATGCGAGGCGGATCGAATGGGCGCCGAAATGGCCCATGTCCGCGTAAAGCGCTTCGGCACCGGTCACCGCCAGGACCACCGCGCCCATCAGCACGAAACCCTTGAGCGGCGCGCTCGCGAGGAGCCGCAGACCCCAGAGCGGATTGAGCGCCTGCAGGATCGCGGGCTGCTGCCAAATCTCGACCGCGCCGAGCACGGCCAACACCGCGAACCACGCCACCATCACGGGCCCGAAGAATCCGCCGACCAAGCTGGTGCCACGGCGCTGGATCGCGAACAGCGCGATCAGCACGACGACGGTGATCGGGATCACATAGGGATCGAAGAATGGCGTCGCCACCTTCAATCCCTCGATGGCGCTCAGCACCGAGATCGCCGGCGTGATCACGCCGTCGCCATAGAAGAGCGCGGCACCCACCAGGCCCGCCATCAGGATCAGGCGATGCCGCCTGCCCCGCCGGCTCGCCGAGCGGAGCGCCAGCGCGGTGAGCGCGAGAATGCCGCCCTCACCCCGGTTGTCGGCGCGCATGATGACGATCACGTACTTGACCGTGACCACCATCATCAGCGACCACGCGATCAGCGACAACACGCCGAGCACGTTCTCGGGCGTGATCGCGCCCTCGGCGTCGAAGCACTGCTTGACCGTGTAGAGCGGCGAGGTGCCGATGTCGCCGTAGACGACACCGAGCGCTCCCAGGACCAGATTGTGCTTCGCCCGCCTCAAAGACTGCGAGCCGGCGTGAGCCGCCGCTTGCGCCATGGCCAACCTTGACGTGGTCCAAAAGGGCGCACGTGTTTAGTCCGATTCAGGTTGCAGCGCAACCGGCGCGCGGGCCGGGTGCGTCAATCCGCGACCGCGCTCGCTCCTTGGAGACGCGCTCGGGCGGCAGCCGGACCGTTGCGGCGGTGCCCGGGCCGGGCGTGCTCGCGAGCTCGAGGCGGCCGCTAGGGCGCCTTCGCGAGCATGCGGCCGAGGTCGCGGCCACCGAAGATGTGCAGGTGGAAATGCGGCACTTCCTGATGCCCGTCGCGGCCGGTGTTGGCGAGGATGCGGTAGCCGGTCTCGCCCAAGCCCTGCTCGCAGGCGATCTTGCCGGCGGCGCGCAACACCGCCGCCAGCTCGGCTTCCTTGCCTTGAGCCGCGAAATCGTCCAGCGAGACATAGGCGCCCTTCGGGATCACCAGGATGTGCACGGGCGCTTGCGGACGGATATCTCGGAAGGCCAGGACATGGTCGTCCTCGTAGACCTTCTGGCACGGCAGCTCGCCGCGTAGGATCCTGGCGAAGACGTTGTTCGCATCGTAGGCCATGGCGGCTCTCCTTCGCGGCGAGGCTATTGCGGCGGGCGGCTTGCCTTCTCGGCGAGCCCCGAGGTGCCCTCGCGGCGTACGAGCTCTGCCCAGACCTCGGCGGGCGTCACCGAGGTCGCCGCCCACAGCACGAGCAGATGATAGAGCAGGTCGGCGCTCTCGCTCACCACCGCGGCGCGCCGGCCGGCGGCGGCCGCGAGCGCCGTCTCCAGCGCCTCCTCGCCGAGCTTTTGCGCGGCCCGCTCGGCGCCTTGGCTCAAGAGCTGCGCCGTGTAGGAGCTTGCGGGATCCGCGTGGGCGCGAGCGCCGATGGTCTCGAAGAGTCGGTCGAGCGTGGTGCCGTCGCGCGCGGTCATGGGTGGCTGCCTTGCGCAGGGGATCTCCAGGCGGGCGTAGCAGATTTGCCGGGCGCTGTCACCGCGACGCCGTTGGCGGCCGCGTGGCGCGCCGCGCGGTAGGCGAAGACCAGCGCGGGGCCGAGCGTGATGCCGGGTCCGGCGTAGACCCCCTGCATGATCGAGGCCATGTCGTTGCCGCAGGCATAAAGGCCCGTGATCGGCCGGCCGTCCTTGTCGAGCACACGGGCATCCTCGTCCGTCGCGAGGCCCGTGCTGCAAGCGATCTCGGCAGGCCACACCGCGAGCGCGCAGAAGGGCGGCGTCTCGATCGGGCCGAGACAGGGATTGGGGCCGTGATTGGGATCGCCGTTGAAGCGATTGAGCTCGGTCTCGCCCTTGCCGAAGTCGAGGTCGACGCCGGTGCGCGCATAGGCGTTGCTGCGCCGAATCGTGTCGCTGAGACCGGCGGCATCGACCGAGATGCGCCGGGCCAGCCCCTCGATCATGGGCGCGCACACGAGGTAGCCACTGCGCTCGAAGGGTGCGAGCGAGCGCGTGCCCGGATGGATCGCGCCGAGCCCGTAGCGCTCGACGAAGCCCGCCTCGCAGATCAGGTAGGCCGGCACCGTCGGCACGGTCTTGTGCGACTCGAGCATCGCCTCGACGAAGTCGTGATAGCTGCAGGCCTCGTTGACGAAGCGGCGGCCCGCGGTATTGACGGCGACGAGGCCGGGCTTGGCGCGATCGAGCACCAGGTGCGGAAAGAGCCCGCTGCTGCCGTCGCGCCGCCGCGTCACCGAGACCGGCGACCAGAAGGCGCCGCTCCGGTGCTCGGCCGGCGCCACGCGCGCGCCGATCTTCTGGCCGAGCGCGATGCCATCGCCCCTGTCGCTCACGACGGCCATGGAGCGCGCGCGGCCGGGCTCTGGCATGAAGGCCGCGCGCAGGCCGGCATTATGCGCATAGCCACCGGTCGCGAGCACGACGCCGCGCCGTGCCTGCACGACGATACGCTCGTCCCCGTGGCGCAGCACCGCGCCGGTTATGCCCTCGGCACCGCCGACGAGATCCTCGATCGCGGTCTCGAACAGCACGGGCACGCGCTGCTTTCGCAGACTGTGGTAGAGCCGCGCCACCAGGGCGTTCCCCATCACGAGCCGGGTGCCGCGGCTGAAGCGGTGGCGATCGGCCAGGTAGCGCGCGAGCAGCTTCGCCGAATGCACGAAGTTGCCGAGCGACCGGAAGCGGCCGAGCAGGCGCGGGATGTCGTCCTTCCCGACCATCATGCCGCCCAGCACCATGAACTCGTCGATCGGCGGCCTCAGGCGCTCGAAATCGCGGCCGAGGCGGCGGCCGTCGAACGGCTCGGGGATGATCGCGCGCCCCGCGAGGGCGGCGCCCGGTTGGTTCGAGCGATAGTCGGGATGCCGGCCGCAGGGCCGAAAGATCACGTCCGAGCGCGCCGCGAAGTAATCGATGGCGTCTGGGCCCGTGCGCAGGAAAGCCGCGCGCAGGTGCCGGCTCGTGCCATCGCCGACGATTGCATCGAGATAGGTCTCG
>DATEGF010000234.1:0-5721 GCA_035280245.1 Allostellaceae bacterium | reverse complement strand
GCTCCTGCTCGGAATCGGCTACGACGCCTACACGGCCGAGAACCTGCAGGTCACCGGGACGATGCCGGCAACGCCTCAAATGCCGGCGACCGACGTCACCTACACCATCAAGAAGTTCGGCGGCAGCGGCTTCGACCGGGGCACGCGCGGCGACGCGCAACTCGAGGGTGCCACGATCAAGGCGGCGCCGCTCGGCACCGTCACGATCGAGCGCGCCAGCGTCGCGGGCTTCGACGTCCAGAAGCCGCTCACTCAGCTGCTCTCGGGTGACGCGCTGGCGCCGGAGATGCTCGACGGGCTCAAGATCGGCGATATCAAGTACGACGGCATGAAGGCGCAGACGCCGGACGGCAAGGACGTGCCGATCGGCGCGCTCTCGATCTCGAAGATCGGTTTCTCCCACGGCGTGCCGGTCTCGGGTCAGCTCAGCTATGCCGGCCTCAAGCTCAGCAAGTCGCTGATGCCCGATCCGCGGGCGCAGGAGGCGTTCGACAAGCTCGGCGTCGACACGATGACCCTCAGCCTCGGATTCACTTATCAGTGGGACCTCGACCAGAAGCGGATCGTGGTGCGCGACGTCACGCTCAAGGTCGACGAGCTTGGCGCGCTCAACTTGACGGCCGAGCTCGCGGACATGACGCCGGGCGCGGATTTCAAGAAGCAGGGCAGCTTCGCGCATGCGCTCCTGCGCTTTGACGACGCCTCGCTGACGGATCGGGCGATCAAGGCCTTCGCGCTCGAGACCAACTCCGACCCGGCGGCTCTCAGGCAGCAGCTCACGGCCATGGTCGACATGCGCGCGGCGAGCCTCGGGAGCGCGCCGGTGATCACCGCGGTCGCCGACGCCGTGAAGGCTTTCCTCGCGCAGCCGCACTCGCTCACCATCGAGCTCGCCCCGTCGGCCCCCGTCGCCTTCAGCGTGCTTCAATCCGCCGGCACCATGCAGCCCGACGCCATCGCGACCCTGGTCGGCCTCAAGGTCACCGCGAACAAATAGGCCGCAGGCCCCATCGCCTGCCGTCGCTGCCCGCGTTCATGGCCCTATGGCCGTAGAATCTTCATAATATTTTGGTCTTGCTTGGGGCTGGACCGGATTGACCCCGGCCTAAATTGAGTCACTCTGCGGCCGGTATCGGCCGCTGGACCCGCCTAGGCCCCGCATGATCTTGAACGGCACAAGTCGCCTTTCGGTGCCCTGGCGCTCCCTCTGGGAGCGGCTGGCGCGGCTGAGCGTGCGGGACAACGAGTTCTCGCTGATCGTGGCGAGCGCGCTGATCAGCATCGCGATCGGCCTGGCCGTGATCGTGCTCCAGGTGGTCGTGCAGCGGCTCCACGAGCTCAACTTCGCGGTCCCCCGTGGCGAGCGCCTGAGCACCCACGGGACCCCCGATTGGTGGCGGGTCCTGCTGGTCCCCTGCGTGGGCGGCGCGCTCTCCGCCGGCGCCGCCGTCCTGATCCGGCGCTGGCGCCCGCGTGAGATCGTCGACGCCATCGAGGCCAATGCCCTCTTCGGCGGCAAGATGTCGCTCCGGGACAGCCTCAACCTGGCGCTCCTCACCATCATCTCCTCGGGCTTCGGTGCCTCGGTCGGCCTCGAGGCGGCCTATACGCAGGTGGGCTCGGGCTTCGCCTCGCGGTGCGGGCAGATCCTGAAGGTTCGCCGCGGTGACCTCCGGACCCTCGTAGGCTGCGGCGCGGCGGCGGGCATCGCGGCCGCCTTCAATGCGCCGCTTGCGGGCGCCTTCTATGCCTTTGAGCTGGTGATCGGCAATTACTCGCCCGCGGTCCTAGCACCGATCGCCATGGCGGCGCTCTCGAGTACGCTGGTGGTGCGCGACCTCTACGGCGGGGAGTCGATCTTCGAGCTCGACGCTCAGGTGCACATTTCCGGCATGGACTACGCCCTCTTCGCAGCGCTGGGCGTGCTTGCCGCCGTCATCGCGATCGCCACCATGACCGGCGTCACGCGCATCGAGCGCTTCCTGCGCCGGCAGGCGCTGCCACGCTGGGTCGGCCCCACCGTCGGCGGGCTCGTGGTCGGCTTGATCGCGACCATCTATCCGCAGGTGCTCGGCGCAGGCCACGGTGCGCTGCAATTGGTATTGGGGAACGGGCTGCCTTGGACGGTGCTGCTGGGGCTTATCGCGGCCAAGGGCCTCGCCTCGGCAGTCTCGGTCGGCGCGGGCTTCCGCGGCGGCCTCTTCAGCTCCTCGCTCCTGCTCGGCGCGGTATTCGGCGGTGCAACGGTGGCGGCGCTCCAGGGTGCCCTGCACCTTGCGGGATTCGCCGAGATCGAGCTCGACCGCCTCGCCTACATGCTGGTCGGGATGGGCGCTGTTGCAGCCGCGGTGGTGGGCGCACCGCTCACCATGATCTTCCTGGTGTTGGAGCTCACCGGCAGCTTCCCCGCCGCCCTCGGCGTGATGGTGGGTGTGATCATCGCGGCGCTCGTCACGCGCCATACCTTCGGCTACTCCTTCGCGACCTGGCGTTTCCACGTCCGCGGGGTACCGATCCGTGGCGGCTTCGACGTCGGCTGGATCGAGGACCTCTCGGTCGGCAAGCTCATGCGGAAAGAGGCACACACGCTGGCGCTCGGCAGCAGCGTCGCCGAGTTCCGGAAACGGTACCCGCTCACCGGCTACAAGCGCGTCTTCCTGGTCGATGCCATGGGCCGCTATGCGGGCATCGTCGCCACCGCCGATGCCTACAATCCCGACCTCGACAAGGACCTTGCCCAGCCGGTCGACGCGCTCCGGACCGGCGTCGATCAATTCCTGCTGCCGGAGCAGAACGTGCGTACTGCGCTCCGGCGCTTCGGGAACGCGGAGACCGAGACACTGGCCGTGGTGAGCGACGGCAAGGCGCTCCAGGTCGTGGGCTTCATGACCGAGGGCTATGCGCTCCGCCGCTACAACCAGGAGCTCGAGCGCTCCCGCGCCGAGGAGGTCGGCGAGCACTCCCTCTATGGGCCGTCGTAGCGCGATGAGCGACACCGATACGCTTCACGGACCCCCACAACACCGCTCGCGCGAGGTGCGGAGCCAGGCGCGCCGCCGGCGCATGTTGCGCATGATGACGGCGGTGCTGCTGGGCGCGATCGTCGCGGCCTATACGCTGGGCGCACTCAACGAGCGCGTCATTCCAGAGGACGAGAACGACCTGCTGCCGGTGCCCTTGGAGGCGCTGATTCTCGGCGGCGCTTTCACACTGGCATCCCTGCCGACGGCATGGTCGATCGTCGGCCGCGTACTGATCCCGGTGCCGGCGTTTTACATCTTCCTGACTGTGCTCCTGGGCAAGGACCCGCCGCTGCCGTTCTATGTCGCCTTCCTGGTGGCGGGTCTTTACTCAGCCGTGCTGACCGCGCTCTCGCGGGATCTGGCCGAGCGGCCGACGCGGCCGAAGCTGGGCTCGGTCCGTCCTCGCCGCGCGGCGCCCTGAGACCGTGCCCCCAAAAGAAAGAGGCCCGGGGTTTGCCCGGGCCTCTTCGTCTCCTAGGGTCGATCGACCCGACTAGTCGTTCCCCGCCACGGGCGCGCCACCACCGACCTCGTCCCAGATCTTCACTTCGTGGGTGGGCTCCTTGATGAAACCGAGGCTGACGACGACACCCAGTGCGGCAATGCCCATCGGATAGAACAGGCCGCCAAGCGCAATCCCCGTGACGGACGCGAGCCATGTGCTCGCCGCCGGGACCAAGCCGCCGAACACGCCGTTCCCGATATGATACGGCAGCGACATCGAGCTGTAGCGGATCTTGGCCGGGAACAGCTCGACCAGAAATGCCGCAATGGGCCCGTATACCATCGTGACGAGGATCACGAGGTAGAGCACCAGCAGGAACAGGATGAATGGACTGTCCTTGAAAGTGCCGAGCCAGGTGAACACGGGCCAATAGGTCACCACCGCGAGCGCAAAGCCCGCCGTCATGATGTTGCGGCGGCCGATCCGGTCCGAGAGCGCGCCGAACACCAGGAAGCCAAGAGAACCTATCGTCAGTGCCAGCATCATGACGATATAGACGGTGACGTAGGGCACCTTCAGGACCGTCGTCAGGTAGAACAGCGCGTAGAATTGGCCGGTGTACCAGACGACGCCCTCGGGAGCCGTTGCGCCGAACAGCGCGATCGCCATCAATCCCACGTTCTTGCCGCTGGAGTAGGTGTCCTTCACCGGGTTGTGCGATGCCTGGCCCTGCTGCTTCAGCCGCGCGAAGAGCGGCGACTCCTCGAGCTTGAGCCGGATGTAAGCAGACAGCGCGACCAGGACGGCAGAGATCAGGAATGGGATACGCCAGCCCCAGGCCGTGAAGTCGGCGTCGCCGAGCGAAAGCCGGCAGACCAGGATGACCGCCAGAGCCGTCACGATACCCATGGTCGCGGTGGTCTGGATCCAGCTCGTGTAGAACCCGCGCTTCCCGTCCGGCGCGTGCTCGGCGATGTAGGTCGCGGCGCCGCCATACTCGCCGCCCAGCGCCAAGCCCTGCAGCACCCGCATGGCGACCAGCAACACCGGCGCGATGGTGCCGACCGAATCGAAGCCCGGCAGCAAGCCCACGATGAAGGTGGATACGCCCATCAGCAGCAAGGTCAGCATGAAGGTGAACTTGCGGCCGATCAGGTCGCCGAGGTGCCCGAAGAAGATCGCGCCGAACGGCCGCACGGCAAATCCCGTCCAGAACACCAGCAGGCTCAGGATGAGCGCGGTGGTCTCGCTGAGCGCCGGCGAGAAGAAGTGCTTGCCGAAAAAGACCGCCAGCACGCCGTAGATATAGAAGTCGTACCACTCGATGAGCGTGCCCACCGACGAGGCGCCGATGATGAAGGGCAGGTTGAGGCCCTTCGCCCCTTGCCCGGTTGCCTGTGCCGCGACTGCCATGGACGTTCCCCCGTGTAGCTGTTGGAGCGTTTTCATTTGTATTGCCGCGATCGAGCGCCTCGTTACCGGAGCGCCGGAATCGCAGGGTTTCTTACTCCTATACTATCAGTGAGCCTGCCAATACCCACCTTCGACTTTCGTCTAAGCTTGCGAGTCGCGCCAACTTGCCCTCGCCGTTTTCCCGTGCGACAGATGGACCGGCGCAAACGGGCCCGGACTCAATGGCGATGGCACACGCGACGCGTGTGGTGATTGCGGACGACCACCCTCTGGTGCGCCGCGCGCTCGCAGAATCCCTGACCCGAGTCCTGACGGCGGCAGAGATCGCCGAGGTCGGCTCGCTGACCGAGGCGACGGCGGCGCTCGGCAAGAGGGATACCGACCTCCTGCTCCTCGACCTGCAGATGCCCGGCATGAACGGACTCGCCAGTCTCACCACGATTCGCGCCCACTATCCCGCAGTGCCGATCCTCGTGGTCTCCGCCAACGAGGACCCGCTTGTCATGCGCGAGGTGATTGAGTTCGGCGCTTCCGGGTTCCTGCCGAAATCGAGTCCGGTCGGCGAGATCGGCGCCGCGGTGGCAGCGATCCTCGCGGGCGGCATCTGGCTCCCCGAGGCCGCGAGCGCCGCCTATCTCGACGAGAGCGAGAGTGAGCTCGCGGCAGGGATCGCCGAGCTCACGCCACAGCAGCGCCGCGTCTTGCTGCTGCTCACCGATGGCAAGTCCAACAAGCAGATCGCCTTCGAACTCGCGGTCACCGAGGCGACCGTCAAGGCGCACCTCTCGCAGATCTTCCGGAAGCTCGGGGTGCGGAGCCGCACCCAAGCGGTTATATCCG
>DATEGF010000233.1:0-3437 GCA_035280245.1 Allostellaceae bacterium | reverse complement strand
GTTGCCCGTGTCGGCCGCGAGCGCCCGTGCGGCGGCGTCCGCAGCCCGCCGCGCTGCCGCGGGCTCGACGATGCGGGTGCTGCCGAACACCACCACCGTGTGCTCGATGCCCGCCTGCTCCAGCAACAGCTCGGGCTTGAGGTAGTCGAGCTGAAGCCGCACGCCGCGCGTCTCCGGGCGCCCGAGAAACTCCGCATCCTCGGTCGCTTCCCGGTAGGCGGGGCTCCGCAGGATCGCCTGGATGCGCGCCATGGCATCCGGATCTTCTTCTGTAGGCTTCGGGCGGCACCAGGGCAGGGGCTGTCGCCGATGCTCCGGATGCGCAGGGGCAGGTATGGCCGCCGAGTCCGTCGCTCGCTTCGCGCTGGGGTCGCTCATTCCGATTGCTCAATTGCCCGCGAATAGTCGGCATCAAGGCCGGTGGACGCAGTGTATATGTCCTTGATGGGTTTCAATTCTATCACAGGCGGTCGTGACGATGGTCACTTGCCGTGCGCACGCAAGTCTGGTCTGACTTCGCCGCCGGATGTGCCGAACGGGGATCAATGATAGCGTCGCCACGGATCAGCAAGAGTATCATCAGCAAGAGCATCATCAGTCTCCGATTGGGCCGGAGACATCACCATGCGCATCGATCCGAGCTCGGGGGCTCGCGAGTCGGGCGCAGGGAGGGGCCGACATGAGAAAGCAGAGTTTTCGCGGCAACGTGTTCGTGGCGAACCTGCCGCAGGGTTTCACCGACGAGGACCTGGCGCAGACGTTCGACGCCTTCGGTCTGGTGATCGGCGCGCTGCTCGCGCGCGACGCCAAGACCGGCGCTCCGAAGAATCACGGCCTGGTCGACATCGCGCCTCAGAAAGCGGCTGACGCCGCGATCGCCGCGATGAACGGTACGAAGATCGGCGGGAGCGAGATCGAGGTCCGCCACGCCGATCCCACGATGTCGATCACGATCCCGGGCCCCGCACCGACGCACGCCCGTGTCGAGCGGCACGAGCCGCGGCCCGCGCCCCGCACGCGCGCGGTGGTGGTGGAGCATCGCTCGCTCCGTCCGCGTTTCTGATCGATGGCGCCGCGCGCGGCATTGAAGGGGGTATTCCCGGTCGCGCCGACCACCTTCGACGAGCGCGGCGGCCTCGACCTCGATAGCCAGCGGCGCTCGATCGACTTCCTGATCGACGCGGGCTCCAACGGCATCTGCATCCTCGCGAATTATTCCGAGCAGTTCGCGCTCGCCGACGACGAGCGCGAGACGCTCATGCAGGCGATCCTCGAGCACGTGGCCGGGCGCGTGCCGGTCATCGTCACGACCACGCATTTCAGCTCGCGGATTTGCATCGAGCGCAGCAAGCGCGCCGAGGCCGCGGGCGCCGCCATGGTGATGGTGATGCCGCCCTATCACGGCGCCACCATCCGCGCCGCCGAGCCGGCGATCTTCGATTTCTGCCGTGCGCTCTCGGATGCGATCGACATCCCCATCATGATCCAGGATGCGCCGGTGAGCGGCACGGCGCTCCCGGCCGCGTTCCTCGCGCGGATGGCGCGGGAGATCGAGCACGTCTCCTATTTCAAGATCGAGGTCCCCGGCGCCGCGGGCAAACTCCGCGAGATGATCCGGCTCGGCGGCGAGGCCGTGGCCGGCCCCTGGGACGGCGAGGAGGCGATCACGCTCATGGCCGACCTCGACGCCGGCGCCACCGGCACCATGCCGAGCGGCGCCTACCCCGACCTCCTCCGCCCCATCGTCGACGACTTCGCGGGAGGCCGCCGCGCCGCCGCCAGCGCTGGCTACGACCGCCTGCTGCCGCTCATCAACTACGAGAACCGCCAGTGCGGCCTCCTCGCCTGCAAGGCCCTGATGAAAGAGGGCGGCATCATCGCCTCGGATGCGGCGCGCCACCCGTGGCCGCCGCTCCACCCGCCCACGCGCGCCGGCCTCCTGGAGATTGCGCGCCGCCTCGATCCCCTGGTGCTGAGGTGGGGGAGATAGCCGGGCTGTCCGCTGCTCGCTCGGGCGAGCCGTTCCCGTGCAATCCCTCTCCGCCCCTGAGGGGCGGAGAGGCAAGGTGAGGTGGGCGGAGCGATCCGGGTGGTGCCGGCCGGACCATCGAAAGGAGTTTTCTCTGTAAGTACACTCTGACCCGAGGGTGTGACGGCCATCACCATGCTTGTCCGCATCGTGGGTTAAGCCTCATTGGCCTAGAGCGGGGTGATCCGATGAGCGCAAATCTCATTACCGCACTTGTAGCTTTCGCTGTTCTTGTGGGCGTCGTCGGCTTGCGGACTGTTACAGGCAACAAAGTCGAAATCACGCTCAACGATGCGATCATCGCGGCGATCGCCGCGGGCCTGACGCTGTTGATTTCCGGCGGGGTCAGCAAACTCGTTGTTGGGAGCGAGGGCGTTACGATTGAGACGACAAAGGAAGCAATCCTCACAGCCTCTCGGCGGCCGATCGAACCACAAGTTTCCTCGTTGCCAGTTGCGCCGGTCGACATGGTTCTCAAGGGAGACATCGGCGAAATCCCAGAAATCGTACGGCAGCGCAAGGAAGCCCTCGAGCTCATGCTCGGGGCTGGTGCGTACGAACCACACGCGATGCAGGTCTATTTGGATACTCTTACCAAGTATCCATTTTTTCGCTTTGTGGTCTTGCTGGATCGAAACTCCAAACTATTTGGCATGGTCGACGCCCGCAAGTTGATCGCACAGCTCGAGGAGCAACATTCCGAGCAGACGGCCGCGACATTCACCACGATGGTGAACCGAGCGAGCGCTGACGACCAGGCGCAGCTTGCCAAGCTCCCCGGCTTCGTTCCCGCAAGTGCGGCTGTGGTTCGCACGAGCGATAAGCGCGACGTGCTACAGAAGATGGAGCAGCTCGGGGCCGATTGGCTGCCAGTGTTGAACTCAAGCGGAAAGCTCGATGGAGTCGTAGATCGCTCACGCCTGACCGCGAGCTTGATCCTCGATGTGACGGATCAGTTGAGGACTGGTGCGCACAGCGATCAATAGTCTGAAGCGCGTAGCCGGTTCGAGAATAGAGGACGGACACTAACTTTCTGGAACGCGCTTATTTACGATCGCGTCAGGTATTACGGCAACAGTGCACTTAACTCGCCGTGCTGCGCTTGCCCATTCTGATCCGTCGTGCGCCTGATCGTGTTGCAAGCCCGCGTCAATTGAGTGCACTGTCACCGTAAATCTGAAACGATTGGTCGCGATTTTCGCCATTGGGTAAGGCGCCCAAGCACGCCTCGCCGTGTCACCTTTCCGTATTCTCGATCAATGAT
Source organism: Allostellaceae bacterium (assembly GCA_035280245.1). Lineage (GTDB taxonomy): Bacteria > Pseudomonadota > Alphaproteobacteria > ATCC43930 > CGMCC-115725 > DASZHJ01. The sequence goes on along the minus strand of DATEGF010000233.1, from coordinate 144 downwards.
TGGTCGGCATAGGCTTTCGATCATTGTTCTGAACTCGGACAACTTCTGACCAACTCTGTCACCTCCTTCAGCTATGCTCCCATATGCGGTCCAAACGTCCGCGCGAAATCTGTCCCAGGTTCGCAGGTTGTCTTCGCTCTCGTT
>DATEGF010000232.1:0-7331 GCA_035280245.1 Allostellaceae bacterium | reverse complement strand
CATCGAGAACGCCTTCTGCCGGCTGAAAGATTTCAGACGCATCGCCACTCGCTACGATCGCCTCGCACGAAACTTCCTTGCCTCGATCTGTCTAGTCGCCGCCCTCGTGTGGTGGATATTATGAGTCTGGACCCTAGTCTCGTTGGCGCAGGAGGTTTCCGATGATGCGACTCGCATTGGCTCTGATCGCGGCAATAGCGCTGAATGCTCCCGCCCACGCGAAGATGGTGTTTCATATCTACCCCGTGCTCGCGGGCGCCGGTCCCCACGATGTCTATCCCGCGCCCGACGGCACCGTGTGGTTCACGGCGCAGGCGGCGGGGAAGCTCGGGCGGCTCGATCCCAAGACGGGAAGGTCGGACCTGATCGACCTTGGTCGTGGCGCAGCACCCCACGGCGTGATCGTCGGACCCGATGGCGCCGCCTGGGTGACCGAGGGCGGGCAGAACGCGATCGCGCGCGTGGACCCGCTCACGCGCGCGGTGAAGCTCTTTCCGCTGCCGAAGGAGCGCAGCAACGCCAATCTCAACACGTCGAGCTTCGACCGCACGGGCGCGCTCTGGTTCACCGGGCAGAATGGCGTCTATGGCCGGCTGGATCCCAAGTCGGGCGCCATGACGGTGTTCGACGCGCCCAAGGGCGTCGGCCCCTACGGCATCACCACCACGCCCGAGGACCAGGTGTTCTACGTCTCGCTCGCGGGCAGCTACCTCGGCCGGATCGATCTCGAGACCGGCAAGGCCGAGGTGCTGGAGCCGCCGGTCAAGCGCGCGGGCACGCGGCGCGCCTGGAGCGACAGCCGGGGCGCCGTCTGGATTAGCTGCTGGGACAGCGGCGATCTCCTGCGCTACGACAGCAAGGCCAAGACCTGGAAGAGCTGGCATCTGCCGGGTGAGGGGCCGCAGGCCTACGCCGTCTACGTCGACGAGACCGACGCGGTGTGGCTCAGCGACTGGGGTTCGAACGCGATCCTGCGCTTCGATCCCAAGACCGAGATTTTCGAGAGCTACCCGCTCCCCGACCGCTACGCGAGCGTGCGCCAGATGGCGGGCCGCAAGGGCGAGGTCTGGGGCGCGGAATCCGGCGCGGACAAGATTTTTGTCCTGAGGGCGGAGTAGGGAGGTCGGGGCGGTTCTCTCTGGAGCCTCAGCGCTTTCGTGCGCACAGATTGAGGCTGAGATTGTCGTCCCAGGAGAGATCGCGCGGCCAATCGAGCTCGTCGCGAGGGTGCCACTCCGCAATTTCGACGAAACCCGAGAGGTCCAGGATCGCCGACAGGTATCGATGGGTGAAGATCCCACAGTGAAAGTTTTCCGGGTAATCTTGAGCCCCCATCAAATATCCTTGGATCATCAGAACGCGGCGACCGCTGGCCTCATACATTCGGAGGATTTTCTCGAAATCCGGCACCGAGAGCATGACGCGACCGCCTACGCAAAGCAGCTCGTGCCAGCGGCGCAAGACGGGGATTTGCTGCGGGTGAGGGATGTGCTCGAAGGCATGGCAGGCATAAAGCGAGGCCGCTCTCCCAGGTGGGAGATCAGGCATCATCGGCGATGCCGTGACGAGGTCGACATGCGGAAAAGCCCTCGCATCGACATTGAGAAAACGATCATCGTTGACCGCCCCGCAGCCGAAGTGGACATGCAGCTCAGCGCGACGCAGCTTCGCGTCAAGCTGTGACACTCTTTCCGGTTCCATCACGCCATCGATCCCGAATACTCCATGTACAGCATTCGGCGGCGTCCGAATCAAGCGTCCGACGTTTTGGCTCCGCCGACTCTGCCGCCAGCACGACTATGGTTCAATTCCATGGGCACTGCCCTTATGCTCTGAAGAATGATGAGGTTTCTATCGGAGATGTTTTGCGGGGTGAGTGGGGGATGAGCGTCGCAGTGGTCACGGGGTCGGCGGGGTTGGTCGGGGCCGAGGCGGCTCGATACTTCGCGGCGCAGGGGCTCGACGTCGTGGGCGTCGACAACGACATGCGCCGGCAGTTCTTCGGTGCCGACGCGACGACGCTCTGGTCGCGGCAGGAGCTGGTCCGGACCGTGCGCCGCTATACCCACGTCGACGGCGATATCCGGGATGGCGCCGCGATCGACCAACTGTTCGGCCGGTACGGCCGCGACATCGTGGTGGTGATCCATGCCGCGGCCCAGCCTTCCCACGATTGGGCCGCGCGCGATCCCGTCACCGATTTCACGGTCAATGCCCAGGGAACCCTGGTGCTTCTGGAGGCGACGCGCGGGTTCTGCCCGGAGGCCGCCTTCATCTTCTGCAGCACGAACAAGGTCTACGGAGACGCGTGCAATCGGCTGCCGCTCGAGGAGCGGGCGACGCGCTGGGAGCTCGAGGAGGGGCACCCTTACGCCGCGCACGGGGTCGACGAGGGCATGACGATCGATGCCTCGCTGCACAGCCTCTTCGGGGTCTCGAAGACCGCCGCCGACCTGATGGTGCAGGAATACGGACGCAGCTACGGCCTCAACACCGCGTGCTTTCGAGGCGGCTGCCTCACCGGCCCCGGCCATGCGGGCGCGCAGCTGCATGGCTTCTTGTCGTATCTGATGAAATGCGCGCTCACCGGCGCGCCCTATACGGTGCTGGGTTACAAGGGCAAGCAGGTGCGGGACAACATCCATTCGCGCGATCTCGTGAGCGCATTCTGGCAGTTCTTCCGGGATCCGAAGCGGGCGGCGGTCTACAATATGGGCGGCGGCCGCTTCGCCGATTGCTCAGTGCTGGAGGCGATCGCACTCTCGGAGCGCATCGCCGGCCGACCCATGAACTGGTCATACGAGGACGCTCCCCGGCTCGGCGATCACATGTGGTGGGTGAGCGACACCCGACGCTTCCAGCGGGACTACCCGGAGTGGCGTCTGACCTATGGGATCGAGGCGACGCTGCGGGAGATCCACGCAGCGCTGGCCGAGCGGCTGCAGCAGCCGGCGCCCTAGGATCGAGCGATGCGATTCATCTACCTCGACGCCGGTCTCCGCTACGAGCTCGGTCACCACGCGAACTATGCGCGCTCGATCCTCCGGGAATTGCGCGCCAAGAACATCAATGCCGTGGTGGTCGCGAGCGCCGTGGTGGTGCCAGAGCTGCAGTCGGAGCTCGGGGCGATGCCACTCTTCCGCGCTTACGCCCGGCGACCGATCGATTCCGATCCCATCGTCGGGTGGCTCAAGACGTTCGAGACCTGCTCGCAATTGACCTTCGAGGATCTGCGGCGCCTCGAGGGTATCGCCCCCGACGATATCGTCTATATGGGATCGATGTACGAGGACCTCTTCATGGGCCTGGTCAGATGGGCAGGCGCGATCGAGCCGGCGCGGCTACCCACGATCCTCGCGGATTTCTCTTTCGGGCCCGGCCTCGAGGTGAGCGTCGACGCCGACCACAAGGTGCATTACTCGCTCGGGGACCTGCGGGCAGATCCGCGCCCGCTGCTCCATCGGTATGCCGCGCGGGCGATCACGCCGGCCGTGGCGAGCCGGCTCACGCTGGCCACCTACGATCGGCCGACCTCCGCGGCCTATGCGGCGCTCGGTCTTCGCATGCAAACCTGGCCAGCGCCAATCCAGGCGACGACCAACAGGCGTCGGCGCGCGGGGGGCCGGCCCATCACCGTCGCGATCCTCGGCCATCAGCGTCCGGACAAGGGCTACTACCTCATGCCCGAGGTCGTTAGCACCCTGCTGCGCCAGCGCTCGGATATAAAGGTCCTCGTCCATAACGGAGCGCCCGACTTCGTGCCGGAGCCGCAGCAGGCGTTGCGCCAATTGGCTCTCGAGGACCAGCGCGTGGTGCTCGACGAAACGATCGCCGGTCCCGAGCCTTGGGCGCGGCTTCTGGAGCGCTCGGATTTGATCCTCTGCCCCTATCACCCGACAGCCTTCGTCACGCGTTTCTCCTCGCTCGCGTGCGAGGCAATCGCGAATGCAATCCCGCTGGTCGTGCCGGCGCGGACCTCACTGGCGGAGCTCGTAAAGGACTTTGGAGAACCCGGGACGATCTTCGAGCGCTTTGAGCCCGCGCCCATCATCGATGCCGTCAACCGCGCCCTCGATGACTTCGACCGCTATGCCGAGATTGCGCAAGCGGCCGCGGAGCGGTGGCGGCAGACTCAGGGCGCGCGGGCTCTCGTCGATCAGCTGCTCGCGCTCGCGCGAGGCGGCGCTGCCGCGCTCACTCCGGCGGGCTAGCCTCGAAGGCGCCGGAGGCACGCCCATGCGTTTCATCTATCTCGACGCCAATCTGCGCGCCGAGCTCGGCCATCACGCGAACTATGCGCGGTCGATCGTGCGGGAAATGCGCGCACTCAACATCGACACCGTCGTCGTGGCGAATGCGGCCGTGGAGCCGGAACTGCGCGCGGAGCTCGGCGCCAGACCGCATTTTCGCGTCTACGTGGATGCGCCGCAGGACCACGACCCCGCTGCGGGTTGGCTCAACACCTTCGACATCCTCTCGCAGATCACCCGCGATGAGCTCCGGCTGATCGGAGGTATACGATCCGACGATCTCGTCTATTTCAGCTCGCTATACCCGGCGCTCTTCATGGGCCTCGCCAAGTGGGCGGGCACGCTCGAGCCCGCGCAGCTACCGACCATCGCCGCCGATTTCTGCGTCGGCCCTGGTCTCCATATCAGCGTCGGTGCCGACCATCAGGTGAGCTACGCGCTCAGAGATCCACGCGAAGATCCGAGCGCGCTCCTCTTCGGCTTCGCCGCGCGCAAGATCACCAAAGATGTCGCGAGACGGCTCACTCTGGCGAGCTTCGATCGGCCGGCAGCGGCGGCCTTCCAGGTGCTGCTCGGTCATCCCGTGCAGACTTGGCCTGCGCCGATCCAGGCGACGACCAGCCGGCGGTCGCGTACCGGGACGCGTCCGATCACCGTCTCGGTTCTCGGCCATCAACGCCCGGATAAGGGATATGACCACGTGCCGGAGGTGGTGGCGGGCCTGCTGCGCGCCCGGTCGGATGTCCGGGTTCTGGTGCATAATGGCTCGACTCACCAAATGCGCACGGCCCAGAGCGGCCTACGCGCCCTCGCGCAACAAGAGGACCGCCTGGAGCTCGACGAGACCATGGCGGGGCCGGAGATCTGGGGGCGGCTGCTCGATCGATCGGATCTGATCGTTTGCCCGTACCACCCCGGCAGTTTCGTCACCCGCTTTTCCGCGCTCACAGCCGAGGCGATTGCGAACGCGATCCCGCTGGTGGTGCCGGCCCATACGTCGCTCGCCAGTCTGGTCGCGGAATTCGGCGGATCCGGAACGACATTCGAGGCGTGGACGCCCGCCTCGATTCTGCAGGCAGTCCATCGAGCTCTGGATGATTTCGATCGCCATGCGGCGATCGCGGTGCATGCCTCGGAGCGGTGGGCCCAAACCCAGGGTCCGCGGCTGACGGCTCGGTCACTCCTGGCGCTGGTACAGTCGCCGGCGCCACCGGGGTAACCGCTCGCACCTGCTCCGCAAAGGATGGGAGCGACCGATCGGGCCGCGGTCCTGGCACCTAGAGGCCGGCGATCAGTTTTTTCAGCAAGGCCGCGAGCTGCTCCTGCTCCGCGCGGGTGAGCGGCGCGAGGACCCGCTGCTCGTTGGCGACGTGGCGTGCGATCATCTCGTCGATCAGCTTGCGGCCCTGGCCCGTGAGCGCGATCAGCTTGCCGCGGCGGTCGTTGGGGTCGGGGCGGCGCTCGATCAGGCCGGCGCGCTCGAGCCGGTCGAGCCGCGCGGTCATGCCGCCCGAGGAGATCATCGCGGCCTCGTAAAGGCGGGTCGGCGAGAGCATATAGGGCTTGCCTGAGCGCCGGAGCGTCGCCAGTACGTCGAACTCGCCCCACTGCAGTCCGGCGGCCTCGAAGACCGGAGTCAGTTGGTCGTGCATCACGCGCTCGGCGGCTTCCCAGAGCCGGCCCAGCACGGCCATCGGGAGCGATGGCAGATCGGGGCGCTCGTGGGCCCACTGTCCGACGGCGAAACCGGTCCGATCCATGCCGAGCACTCTTGACATTAAGTATCTTGACGCTAAGATAGATGCCGTCTAGTGATCTTAGAGCGAGACGATGATAGCGCGGCTCGCAGCAAATGAGAAGGAGGTACCCATGGCCAAGATGATCTTCGTGAACCTGCCGGTGCGCGACCTAAAGGCGTCGTCGCCGTTCTACGTGGCGCTCGGCGGCACGGTGAATCCGCAGTTCTCGAACGACAAGGCGACGTCCCTCATGCTCTCCGACACCATCGGCGTGATGCTGCTGACGCACGCGCACTATCGCGACTTCAGCCGCCGCCCGATCGGCGACGCACGGCGGGAGAGCCAGGTGCTTCTCGCGCTCAGCGTCGAGAGCCGCGAGGCCGTCGATGCGACGCTGGCGCGCGCCGCCTCGGCCGGCGGTCGCGCCGATCCCAACCCCGCGCAGGATCATGGCTTCATGTATGGACGCAGCGTCGAGGATCCCGATGGCTACGTCTGGGAGGTCATGTGGATGGATGCCGCCGCAATGGGGAAAGCATGAGACGCTGACCGGCCGGCCTAGGGAGAGAACCGCGATGAAAGCGCGCGTGACGTTGCTGACGCTGGGCGTCGATGATCTCGAGAGGTCGGTGAGGTTCTACCGCGATGGCCTCGGGCTTCCGACGGAGGGCATCGTTGGCACCGAGTTCGAGCACGGCGCCGTCGCGTTCTTCGATCTCGACCAGGGATTGAAGCTGGCGCTCTGGAAGCGGCGCGATCTCGCCTTCGACGTCGGCGTCGAGCTCACGCCGCCCAGCGCCACCGAGCTCAGCATTGGCCACAACGTGCGAAGCCGGGAGGAGGTCGACGAGGTCATGGGCCAAGCCGCCGCGGCGGGCGCGCGGATCGCAAAGCCGGCGCGCGACACATTCTGGGGCGGCTATGCCGGATACTTCCAAGACCCCGACGGCCACCTTTGGGAGATTGCTTGGAATCCCGCGCTGCTGCCGCCGGACTAGATCGGCCCAGGCGCTCAGCCGGTGCGCCGTCCGCGGAAGAGGAACGTCCACCTCTCGCCGGCTTTACCCTTTATTAACCAAACCCACCGCACCATCGCTGCGATCTTGGCGCGTGATCACAGGGTTTGGTTGGGGCGAGGGCGACGGCGACGGGAGAGCCCGCAGGTTGCGGGCTCTCCTCTTCGCAACGGCGGCAAGCGGATGCACCGGAAGCGAGTCTTCATCGACGATTGCCTCATTGGCGAGGCGTCGACCTGGCAAGACGTCCACGCGCTTTTGAGGGCGCGCCGGATCTATTTCATCAATGCGCCGCGCGGCGCCGAAGGGCTATCCGCATTTTACCT
>DATEGF010000231.1:0-18525 GCA_035280245.1 Allostellaceae bacterium | reverse complement strand
CGGCCACACCGCCCTCGAACAGCACGGCCTCCACCACCGGGCCGCCCTCGAGCATGGTGATGACGACGTCGGCGCCGCTGGCAGCTGCGGGGGCGCTCTGCGCCACCGTGGCGCCAGCGGAGCGAAGCGCCTCCGCTTTTGAGAGCGTGCGGTTCCAAGCCGTCACCGGGAAACCCGCCTTGAGCAGGTTCGCAGCCATGGGCCCGCCCATGAGGCCGGTGCCGAGGAAGGCGATCCGAGGCTTCGTCATATGAGCTGCTCCAGGCTTGGCGTGGCATCGCGCGGGATGATCGCGCCGGGATATTGCACCACGGCACCCGCGAGGCCGTGGCCGGCGCGCGCCGCCTGCTCAGGCGAGGCACCCGTGAGGCGCGCCGCGAGATAGCCGGCGTTGAAGCCGTCACCGGCAGCGGTGGTGTCGACCGCGTTGACCGGCTTGGGCACGGGCACGTCGACGAGCTGGCCGCCGGCCAGAATGATGCAGCCTTGGGCGCCGCGCTTCACCGCGACCTCCGAGACGCCCGCCGCCGCATAACGCCGCGCGGTCGTGCGGGGATCCCCGTCGCCGCACACGGCCTGCTCGTCCTCGAAGGTCGGCAATGCGAGCGAGATCACGGACATGAAGTCCGCGAACACCGCGCGCGCCGCGGAAGGATCGGGCCAGAGGGCGGGGCGGTAGTTGGTGTCGAAGGCGACGAGCCGCCCCTTAGATCGCGCGGTCTCCAGTCCGGCACGAAAACGCCCGCGCGCCTCCGGTGCCAGGACAGCCAGCGTGACGCCGGAGAAATAGAGCGCGTCGTACCTCGCGAGCGCCGCCAGTAGCGGCTCGGTCTCCGGCGCCTGGAACAGCGCGCGCACGGCGGCCTCGCTGCGCCAATAGAAGAACCGCCGCTCGCCCTTGTCGCCGGTCCGGATCAGGTAGAGCCCGGGGAGCCGGCGGGGCAGGCGGGCGACACGGTCGGTGCCGATACCCTCGGCGCGCCACGCGCCGATCATGGTCTCGCTCATGGGATCGTCGCCGAGCGCCGTCACGTAATCGACGGCGATCTCGCGTTTGGCAGCGGTGCGCGCGAGGTAGAGCGCGGTGTTCAAGGTATCGCCGCCGAAGCCCATCGCGACCGTGTGCTCGCCGCGGTGCGTGAGCTCCAGCATGCATTCGCCGATCGCGGCGACGCGGATCATGTTTTCGCCCCTTGTCGAGCCCCGCCGATGCATTAGTCTTTCCGCCGGACGGTCGCCGTCAAGCCGAGACGTAGGGAGCAGAAGCAGCGATGCACGAGATCTTCGAGCGCACCACAGTGATCCCCGTCCTCACCATCGAGCGCCTCGAGGACGCGCTCCCGCTGGCGACGGCCCTGGTGCGCGGCGGGCTCACCGTGCTCGAGGTGACATTTCGCACCGAGGCCGCCGCACCCGCCATCGCCGCGATCGCCCGCGAGATCCCCGACGCGGTCGTCGGCGCCGGCACACTGGTCAGACCTAACGACATCACCCAGGCGCTGGAGGCTGGTGCCAAGTTCCTGGTCAGCCCCGGCTTGGTTCCGGAGCTCGTCGCAACGGGCCTCGCGGCGACCGACGTGCCCTATCTCCCCGGCGTCGCCACGGCCTCGGAGGTGATGACGGCCCGCGGGCTCGGCTGCTCGCTGCTGAAGTTCTTCCCGGCCGCGGCGATGGGCGGGCCTGCGACGCTCAGCGCCTTCGCGCCGGTGTTCCGCGGAATAGCGTTTTGCCCGACGGGCGGCGTCACCGAGGATACCGCGCCGAGCTATCTGCGGCTCTCCAACGTGCCGATGGTGGGTGGCGCCTGGATGGCGCCCGCAGCGGCGATCGCCGAGCGCGACTGGAACCGCATCACGAGCCTCGCGAAGCGGGCGACGAGCCTCAAGCGCGCGTGAGCCAGCCGCGTAGCTCCTCGACATAATCCGCGGGGAAGCGGCGAGCCTCTGCGGCAGCAATGACCGCCTCGAGGTATCCTGCGCGGGCACGGCTGGGCGCCGTGTCGGTCGCGAGATAGACAAGCGCCGGCTCGCCCGCGACCACGATGCTGTCGCGGCGGAACAGCCCGCCGTCGATCTCCTCGAATTCATCCAGTGTTCGCTCACACTCGGTCGTCAGGGACCAGAGCACGCCCACCACGCGCGCCCCGCGTTCCGGCACGATGGTGGCGTACCTGCTGCGAGCCAAGATGAAGCGCCAATCCGGAAGGACGACCGTGCCGATCTCGCGAGCGGCCGGGCACCGGCTCGCCATGTCGGCCGCGACGATATTGGCGCCGTACGCGAAGTAGCGCCGTCGCGCTCCTGAGTTACTCAATAGGTGGCGCGCCCGCCGCTCAAGTCGTAGACGGCGCCGGTGCTGAAGGAGCAATCCTCTGAGGCGAGCCAGGCGACCAGTGCCGCCGCCTCATCGACAGTGCCGAACCGCCCCATGGGAATCTTCGAGATCATGAATTTGATGAAGTCGTCGCTGACCTGCTCCAGGAGCTCGGTCTTGATCACCGCCGGCGCCACGCAATTGACGCGCACGCCCGTCGTGGCGAGCTCCTTGCCGAGGGCCTTGGTGAGGCCGATCACGCCGGCCTTCGCGGCCGCGTAGGCGGCGGCCTTGGGATTGCCTTCCTTGCCCGCGATCGACGCGATGTTGACGATCCGCCCGTAGTTCCGCTTGGTCATACCGGGCACCACGGCGCGGTTCGTCAGGAACACGCCAGTGAGGTCGATGTCGATCACCTTCTGCCAGTCGCCGAGCGAATAGTCGGCCACGGTGGCGACGGGCCCGGTGATCCCGGCGCTCGCGACGAGTATGTCGAGCGGCCCGAGACGCCGCTCTGTCTCGGCCAGCGCGGCGGCGACGGATTTCTCCTGTGTCACGTCCGTCGCCACGCCAATGGCGCCCTGGAGCTTGCCCGCGGAGGCCTCCGCACCCGCGACATCCCAGAGCGCCACCGTCGCACCGGATTGCACGAACCGCGCAGCGATGGCGTAGCCAATGCCGCGCGCGCCGCCGGTAATGGCGGCAACCCGGCCCTTAAGATCGATCTGGTTCATGATGCTTTGTGCGCTCTCGGTCGGTCGCTATGATGCCGGCATTGGAAGCGAAGGCCGGGCGCCGAGTCAATCAAGGTACGCCCGCCGAAAATGAGGAGATGCCCTTGGCTGACGACGTCCGCGCACGCACGAAGCTCCGCAGCACCGAGTGGTTCGGCAAGGCCGACCGCGATGGCTTCGCGCATCGCTCCTGGATGAAGAACCAGGGTCTACCGCACCATTTGTTCGACGGGCGGCCAGTAATCGGCATCTGCAACACCTGGTCGGAGCTCACGCCCTGCAATGCGCATTTCCGGCGCATCGCCGAGCACGTGAAGCGCGGCGTCTACGAGGCCGGCGGCTTCCCGCTGGAATTCCCTGTGATGAGCCTCGGCGAGACGTTGATGCGGCCCACCACCATGCTGTTCCGTAATCTCGTCAGCATGGATGTCGAGGAATCGATCCGCGCCAATCCGATCGACGGCGTGGTGCTGCTGATGGGCTGCGACAAGACCACGCCGGCCTTGCTGATGGGCGCGGCGAGCTGCGACTTGCCGACCATCGGCGTCTCCGGGGGCCCGATGCTCAACGGCAAGTTCCGCGGCCAGGACATCGGCTCAGGCACCAACGTGTGGTCGTTCAGCGAGGAAGTGCGCGCGGGCAAGATGTCGCTCGCGGATTTCATGGACGCGGAATCCTGTATGTCGCGCTCCGCCGGCCATTGCATGACCATGGGCACGGCCTCCACCATGGCGAGCATGGTCGAGGCGCTTGGCATGGGGCTTCCGCACAACGCCGCGATCCCCGCCGTCGATTCCCGCCGCTACGTGCTGGCGCACATGGCCGGGCGTCGCGCGGTCGAGATGGTGCGCGAGGATCTCCGCATGTCGAAGATCCTGGTCCGTAAGAATTTCGAGAATGCGATCCGCGTCAACGCCGCGATCGGCGGCTCGACCAACGCGGTGGTGCACCTCCTGGCGCTCGCTGGCCGCGTCGGGACCAAGCTCGAACTCGCGGATTGGGACAAGCTCGGCCACGATATTCCTCTGTTGGTGAACCTGATGCCGTCAGGCCGGTTCCTGATGGAGGACCTCTATTACGCGGGCGGATTGCCGGCGGTGATCCGCGAACTCGGCACTCTGATCCACCAGGACGCGCTCACGGTCAACGGCAAGACCATGGGCGAGAACACCAAGGATGCGCCGTGCTATGACCGCGAGGTGGTGGCCGCCTTCAAGCAGCCGGTGCAGGAGCGGGCGGGGATCGCGGTGCTGCGCGGCAACCTCTGCCCCGACGGCGCGGTGATCAAGCCGTCGGCGGCGACGCCGGCGCTGATGAAGCATCGCGGCAAGGCGCTGGTGTTCGAGAACATCGAGGACTTCCACGAGCGCATCGACACCGTCGACGCCGACGAGACCATGGTCATGGCGATGAAAGGGGCGGGGCCCAAGGGTTATCCGGGCTTCCCCGAGGTCGGCAACATGCCGCTCCCCGCCAAGGTGCTGAAGAAGGGCATCACCGACATGGTGCGCATCTCCGACGCGCGCATGAGCGGCACCGCCTACGGCACGGTGGTTCTGCACATCTCGCCCGAGGCCGCCGCCGGCGGCACGCTGGCGCTGGTGCAGAACGGAGATTTCATCGAGCTCGACGTGGCGAAGCGAAGCCTGCACCTCGACGTGCCCGAGGCTGAGCTGCAGCGCCGCCGCGCCGCCTGGAAGCCGCCGCAGTCGAGCTACGACCGCGGCTACGCCCGGCTCTACATCGACCACGTGCTGCAGGCGCATCAAGGCGCCGATCTCGATTTCCTCGTGGGCAAGAGCGGCGCGCTGGTTGCGCGCGAGTCACACTAGGTACGTACCTTCGATCTGTTCAGGGTCACGGCGGCGCGAACGAGCGCCTTCAACGCCTCCGCGTTGATCTTCTCGCCCTCGCGGATGTCGATGGCGCGCCGCGTATTCCCCTCGAGGCTGGAGTTGAAGAGGCGCGCGGGATCCTTGAGCGACGCGCCCTTGGCGAAGGTCATCTTCACAACCTCCCTGTAGGTCTCGCCGGTGCAGATCAATCCGTCGTGCGACCACACGGGAACCCCGCGCCACTTCCACTCCTCGACCACCTCTGGGTCGGCTTCCTTGATCAGGGTACGAATCCGCCCGAGCGTGTCGCCGCGCCAGTCGCCAAGCTCCTTGATCCGCCCGTCGATCAGCTGTGACGGCGATTGGCTTTTCTGCGACCCACTCGTCTTCATTCCGGTTTCTCCTGGGAGAGAGCGCCTCACTCAATCCGCGACAATACCTGCTCCAGGCTCGCAAAGAACTTCTGCCACCCGTACTTGGCGCCCTGATAGGCCTGCTGCTGGTCCTGACGGAATCCCGCCTGCTCCATGCGCAGGCGCGTCCCCGCGCCCGTGGGGATGAGCGTCCAGGTCACGACACTCTCGAGACCATAGGCCGCCCAGGTGTAAGACAGCGACTTGTTGGTCTCGAGGGCCACGACCCGACAGTCCGCAGCGCCCCAGTCCCCGCGAAGGCCGAAGCGATGGTCCATGGCGGGCTTGAAATCGTTCTTCATCAGCCACTCCTCGATCAGGTGTGGCTGGGTGAGCGCGCGCCAGATCTTTTCCGGCGGATAGGGCATCTCTCGCTCGACGATGACGGAGAGCGTTTCGGTAGCGATATCGGTCATTGGTCCATCCTTTTGAGCAGATTCTCGAGACGGTCGAACCGGTTTTGCCAGAACTCGGCCATCTGGCTGGTCCAATCGATCAGGGGCGCAAGCGCGCCGAGCTGTGCGCTGTAGTGGGTTTGGCGTCCCTCGTGGCGGTCGCGCACCAAGCCCGCCTGCTTCAGGACACCGAGATGCTTCGACACGGCCGGTTGCGAGACCGCGGACTGAGCCGTCAGGGCTCCCACGGTCTGCTCGCCTTCGCGACACAGGCGCTCGAAGATCCCCCGCCGGGTCGGATCGGCAAGCGTTCGGAAGAGAACATCGCGGGCTTTCGGCATCCGAAACCAATAACCGAACGGTTATTTATCTGCAAGCACACACTCCAGGGCATTTGTGTGTCCGCCACACCGCCACGGCGATCATGCCTTGCCGGTTATGGAAATGGGCTGCACTAGGCGACGTTGCGCAGCTCGTGTTGCGCGTCGGGATCCTCGCGGAGGCGGCGGGTTGGCTCACCGGCGTTTGTCACGAAACCGCCGCCGCGCAGGCGGTCGAGCACAGCGGTGAAATGCGCGGCGGCGCGCACGGTACCGGAGCCTTCGAGCCAGTTCTGATCCAAGAACGAGGCAAGCGCGGGCTGGCCGAGCGCGACTTCCCAGAGGATGCCCAGCAGCGAGACCATTGCCTCCTCGCGATCTCCCGCGAGCGGGGTCAGGACCGCGGCGCGCTCGGCGGCGGCGTGATCGACGGTATCGGGCCCGGCGCCCAGCCCAAAATCGATCGCGTGGCGGCGCGCCGGCGACGCCAGCTGGAAGTGCGCGACCTCATGGGTGAGGACGTAGGCCTCGGTGTCCGGGTTGAGCCGCTCGCCATCCCAGCTGAGCCGCGACGAAGCCGCTTCGGCGATACCCATCCCGACTGTGCGCGCCAGCGCCAGCGCCTCTTGCCGGTGACGCTCAGCGGCGTCGCCAGCGGCACGGTCGGACGAGGTCGCGGTAATCGCGTCGAGCACGCGCCGCGCGAATCCCTCGGCAAGACCTGAGCGGAACTGCTCAAGCGCCTCCGGCAGCCGCTCCGCTGGGATCGGCGTCAGCATCATTGGACCGAAGGAAACTTAGGAGGGGCGGCGCCGCTCCGACAAGTCCACCGGAGCCAGCTCGATGGCAGTGTGCTCGAGGAGAGCTGCCCCCGACGGCGCCGTCGCCACCGGGATCGGCATCGGCTGCGGCAGATGGGGAATGAGCGCGACCACGCCGATCCCCTGATAATGGATGCCGATCATCTCGCCCGCCTTGCGAGAGAGGTCGATGATGCGCTGGGTATAGGTGGCGTTGCGGTCGTTGATCCGCACGACCACGCTCTTGCCCGTCGCGAGATTGATCACGCGCACGCGCGTCTCGAAGGGCAGAGTGGGATGCGCCGCGGTCAGCGCCTTCTCGTTGAAGCGCTCGCCGCTCGCGGTGTTCTTGCCCCGCACGCTCGGCCCGCCGTACCAGCTGGCGGTGCCCACCTCGACACGCGGCACCTGGTTGTACGTGCCGCCATCGACGGTGACGGTGCCATGGCCGCTGGGATCGCTAACCTGCGCAAAGCTCGATGTCGCCGCGAGCACAATCGCCGCGCCCAAGGAACACGCTGCCGCACGCCCCAGCTTGCTAGCCATGATGAGATTCCCCAAGCAGTCCTACCGCACCCGCGAACCATAGCGGTTGATGCCGATGGGTGAAAGACAAAACCGCCGGGATCAATGAAAAAACCGGGACAAATGCAGAACCTGTTGAGGGGCGCCAATCAGCGCGGCCCGTACAGTCAAGACGCGGCATCTCCGTGATTGCGATCGGACTCGGATTCGCTGTTTCCGCCTTTGCGACTTGCATCCAATTCTTCCGACGGTGCGATGGCGCGCCGCCGCTTACTGCGCTCCGAGTTGCTCGACTTGCACCGACTGGCGGACGGGGTGGGATTCGAACCCACGAGGCCCTTGCGGACCTGCCGGTTTTCAAGACCGGTGCCTTAAACCGCTCGGCCACCCGTCCAATCGAAAGGCGACCAGCGCTTAGCAGGGACGGCGGAGGAGTGAAAGAGGGTCGGTATCCGCAGTTAGCGCCGAGCACTTTGGCCCAGGCTTTCGACACCATCCTCAGGCCCTTACAGCGCGCGCCGAATCCACCGGAACTAGCCGTATTCACAATATATTAGCTATCAATTGCGATGCTGCCGCGCTCGTGCCCGAACCGGCGGCGGTCCGCCGGGGGCCTATCGGATGGCTCCGGTTGATCGGTCTTCTTCGAAAACTCTCGAGCCGCCTCTCGCTTCAACTGGGCGCCTTCGGCCTGGTCGCCTTCGTTTGCCTGCTCTTGATCGGCAGCGAGGGGCTGCGCATCTGGGACGCGCGCTCCAACGCGCTCAGCAACGGCGTCCATGACACCGCCAACCTCGCGCGCGCGGTGGCACAGCACGCCGAGGACACGGTCCGCACGGCGGCGACGCTCCTGAACGGGCTGGTCGAGCGTCTCGAGCAGGATGGTACGCAGCCGGCTGCCCTGGAGCGGATCCATCGGCTCCTCAAGACGGAGACGGCGTCCTTGCCTCAGCTCGCCGGGCTCTTCGTCGTGGACGAAGGCGACGCGCCGCTCGTCAACTCACTGCCGACACTGCTGCCCGGCAACTTCGCCGAGCGGGACTACTTCCGGTACCACCGAGATCATACGGACTCCGGGATTTTCATCGGCGCGCCCCTTCGCAGTCAGGCATCGGGCCAGTGGGTCATTCCGGTGTCGCGTCGCTTCAATCACGGCGACGGCAGCTTCGGGGGCGTCATCCTCGCGAGCATCAACATCGAGTACTTCCAGAAATTCTACGAGACGTTCGATATCGGCACAGGCGGCGCGATCGTGCTGGCATCGGCCGACGGCACGCTGCTCGCCCGCCGACCCTTCGACGAGGCGGCGCTCGGGACCAGCTTTGCCGCCACCCAGTTTTTCCGCACCTATCTGCCGAAGTCGGCCGTCGGAACGCTCGAATCCCAATCGTCGTTGGACGGCGTGACGCGCCTTGGGAGCTACCGCCGCGTCGAGGGCTTTCCGCTTGTGGTCGCCGTGGGCCTGCCGCGAGCGGCGATACTGGCGGCTTGGCGCACCGACGCCTGGCGAGACGCGATTGGCCTGACGCTGTTGGTGTCGGCACTGTTGGCTCTGGGGCTCCGGCTCACATGGCAGATCGGCCTGCGCACGCAGCTCCGCCAGAGCGAGGCGCGGTTGCAATCCATCCTGGACAACGCGCCGGTGGCGATCAGCCTCAAGGACCGTCAGCACCGGTACGTGCTGTTCAACAGGCAGTACCAGCGCTGGTTCGGCGTGACGCCTGAGCAGCAGCTCGGCAAAGCGCTCGCCGAAGTCGGCACCGATCCAGACTTCACGGCACTCATGGAGGCGATGGAGGAGCGCGTCTTCTCGACCGGGATCGCCGAGGCGCTCGAGGTGCGCGAGCCCGACATCGGAACCGCGCCCGAGTGGACGCTGATCACCAAATTCCCGGTCCGCGGGCCGGACGGCGAGGTGATAGGCATCGGCACCGTCAATGTCGACGTCTCCGAGAGCCGCGCCGCCGAGGATGCACGCCGTGAGAGCGAGGAGCGCTATCGCCTGCTCGCGCAGAACGCCACCGACGTGATCACGCTGCGTGATCTCGACACCGGGCGCCGAATCTATGTCTCGCCCGCACTCCAATCGGTGCTCGGCTATGAGCCCGAGGAGCATGCCGCCGCCAACCCGATCGATCTGATCCATCCCGAGGACCGTGTTGACTACGTGTCGCTGCGCGGCACGCTCGGACCCGAGAACCAGGTCGCGACCGCCATCTACCGGATCCGCCACAAGAACGGGCACTACATCTGGGTCGAGAACCGCTTGCGCTACGTACCCGGCGATCCCGCGCACGTCGTTTCGATCCTGCGCGACGTCAGTCAACGCAAGCAGGCCGAGCAGGCGCTGCGGGAGAGCGAGGAGCGCTTCCGCTTCCTGGTCGAGAGCGTCCACGACTACGGCATCTATATGCTGGATGCGGCCGGACGCGTGAAGAGCTGGAACAGCGGCGCCGAGCGCATCAAGGGCTATCAGGCCCACGAGATTCTCGGGCAGGATTTCTCGGTCTTCTACACCGAGGCCGACCGCGCGGCGGCGATCCCGGCCCGGAACCTCGGCATCGCTTTGCACACCGGTACCTATGTCGGCGAGGGCTGGCGCGTGCGGAAGAACGGCACGCGCTTCTGGGCGGGCGTCGTGCTGACAGCCGTGCGCAACCCCGCCGGCGAGCTGCTGGGGTTCTCGAAGATCGCCCGCGACTTGACGGAGCGGACGATCGAGGAGGAGCAGCGCCAGCTCATCATCGAGGCCGCGCCCAACGGCATGTTGATCGTCAACGAGGAAGGCATCATCAAGCTCGCCAACAGCACCATGGAGCGCATGTTCGGCTATGGCCGCGGCGAGCTCGCGGGACGGCCGATCGGCCTGCTGGTGCCGGAGGGAGAGCTCGCCGGCAATGAGGTCTTGCGCAAGGTGTTTGCCGCCGACAAGACGGCGCCGTCCCAGAGCATCGGCCAGCTCGACCTGACCGGGCGGCGCGCGGACGGCTCCGAGATCCCGATCGAGGTCGAGCTGAGCCCGGTGCAAACTCCGCGCGGCCGGATCGTCGTCGCCACGGTGATCGATGTGACGGCACGGCGCGCCGCCGAGAAGGCCTTGCAGGATGCCAAGGACGCCGCCGAGGAGGCGAACCAGGCGAAGTCGCGATTCCTCGCCAGCATGAGCCACGAGATCCGCACGCCCATGAACGGCATCATCGGTTTCGCCGATCTCCTGCTCGACGGCCCACTGACGCCGGAGCAGCGCCAGCAGGCGACGCTGCTCAAGCAATCTGGCCGGTCGCTGCTGGCCATCATCAACGACATCCTCGATCTCTCGAAGATCGAGGCCGGCAAGCTCGAGGTCGAGCGTATCGCCGTGCGCCCCGCGGAGGTCGCGGAGGCGGCCCTCGCGATCGTCAAAGTCGACGCCGCCAGCAAGAGCCTCGAGCTTCGCGTCGACCAGGCCGACGGCCTTCCGGCGTGGATCGAGGGCGATCCGACGCGCTTGCGCCAGATCCTGCTCAACCTCCTCAGCAACGCGGTGAAGTTCACCGCCAAGGGCAACATTACGCTCTCGGTGTCGCGCGTTACCGTGGACGGCGCCGAGCGGCTTCGCTTCGCGGTCGCCGACACGGGGATGGGTATCCCGCGCGAGCGGCAGCATCTGCTGTTTCAGAATTTCTCGCAGGTAGACCGGTCCATCAACCGTCGCTACGGCGGCACCGGCCTCGGTCTTGTCATCTGCAAGCGCCTGGCGGAGGCGATGGGCGGCAGCATCGGCGTCGAGAGTGAGCCCGGCCGCGGCAGCACGTTCTGGTTCACGATCCCGCTGGTGGAGACCGCGCCCACCCCGGCCCCGACCCGCGCCGCACCCACCGGCATCAAGCGGGCCGCGCGCATCCTCATCGTCGACGACGTCAAGGTGAACCAGCTGATCGTCGACGCGTTCCTCAAGGCGGCCGGCCATAAGACCACCGTCGTCGACAACGGCGCCGAGGCCGTCGAAGCGGTGCAGGCGCAGGATTACGACCTCGTCCTCATGGACATGGAGATGCCCGTCATGGACGGCATCGCCGCGACCCAGGCGATCCGGCGCCTCGGCGATCGCGTGCGCGACATCCCGATCGTGGCGCTCACCGCAAATGCCATGGCCGCGGAGATCGCCCGCGCGCGCCAAGCGGGCATGAACGACCATCTGTCGAAGCCGGTCGATCGCGACATTCTGCTGGCGATGGTGGCGAAATGGTCTGGTGAGGCTGCGGCGCTGAAATCAGGCGCGGTGCCAAAGGTGCCGGTCCGCGTCGTGGACGACGAGGTGCTCGCGGGGCTGGAGCGGCTACTCGGCAAATCGACCCTGACGCAGCTCGTCGCGAGCTTTCGGCAGGCGCTGGAAAAGTCCCTGGGTATGATGACGTCGGAAACCGACCACGCGCGCGTCGGGGCCGAGGCGCATGCGCTCATCTCGTACTGCGGCAATCTCGGATGCTTGGAGCTGTTGTCCTGGAGTCGCCGCCTCATGGAGGCGACCCGCGAGGGTAGTGCCGATCTGACCGAGCTGTTCGCGGGCTTCTCCGCGGCCGCCGATCGCGCACGCGCGGCAATGGACGAGCGCTTCCCGCCCTGAGGGCAGTCTCGCTCTCAGCGGGCCAATCGCTCGATTGCCGGCCGGTAACTCTCGAGCGGCGGGACCTCGATCCCGGTGACTTTGCCGCGGTCGTCCCAACGCCGGAGCCGGACGGCGTCGCGGGCGAAGGCGCGCTCAGCGAAGGCCGCGGCTTCCTCGGCGCTCATGGCGCCGCCCTGCTTCCCGAGGGAATGCAGCGATGCTTCGGAGAGGATCGCGAGATAGGCTGGCTCGGTCGCGCAGAGGTATCGCTTGGCCGCAACGTGGAGCCGAACGGGCTCGCTCACGGCCGCGGGAAACCGGGCCGCGAGCCACGCGCCGCCGGCGCGGTCGTGCTTGTGGTAGCCAAAGCGGTCGTCGCGCGCCTCGAGGAAGTGCCCGATGTCGTGTAGCAGCCCGGCGACGCACAGCGCCTCGCCGGCGCCCTCGGCGCGGGCGAGCGCCGCCGTCTGCAAGCTGTGCTCGGCGATTGTGACACCCTCGCCATAGGTCTCGCCGCCGTAGGCGGTGAAGAGGGAGGCGATCTCGTCGAACACCGATTTACCGCTCATGCCTCGCGCTCGAGTACCCGCAGTTTGGACATCAGGGAGTCCGCGTCGGCGTAAGTCCCCTGGAGGTGGCGCCGGCCACCACCGAAACCACGCCGGCCATGGAGGACACGCCGGTTGTCGACGATAAAGAGGTCACCCGGCCCCAGACGAAATCCGACGGTCATCGTGGGATCGTGCAGCAGTCGGCCAAACCGGCGGTGAGCCGCGTAGAAGCTCGGCACCGCATCGGGCTCGAGATCGACGGGGCCGATGGAGCGACTGTTATAGCGCACGGTGCGAAGATCGCCGCCGACATCGAGCTCGATCAGCGGCGCCCCGTGGCGGAGATCGACCGAGCCCGGCTCCACGTAGCGGAATGACACCGTCGTCCGCGTCAGGAGATCGAAGTCGGCGGGCGCCTCGCGCCGCAGCCGCTCCGCCGCCGCGAAGCCGTCGACCACGATCGACTCACCGCCTTCGCCGGCGCCCTCCAGGCAATGCAGCAGCTGCAGCTGCGGGACGGGATCGCGGTAGGGATTATCGGTGTGATTGCCGAGCGCCAGCACGGTGAAGGCGAGGTTCTGCGGCTCCTCCATCGAAACCACGTCGAAGAGCCGACCGTAGTTGGTCTCCCGCACGTACCCGAAGAGGCTGACCACCTCGCAGACGGCGCCCGGCCTCGTGGGCACGCCATGCAGCAGGGCAAATCCCATTTGCTCCACCTGCCGGAGCCAACCGCGCAACGCCTGCTTGTCGCGGCAAAGCGTGGCGTGGTCGGCGGAGGGCAGGGGCTCGCGCGCCAAGCCCGCGTCCCAGAGCCGCGGCATCCCGCGCCGCTCGGCACGCGAGGCGGGATCGAGCGCGTGCTGGCGCAGCCATGCGGGATCGAACATCGACGCGCCATCGAAGGCATCGAAACGCACCGCGATGCCGAGGGCGGTGAGGTCCGCGGCTCGGACCAACACCTGCTCGGGCAGCTCGATCGCGTCCAGCAGGCGCTGGCCCTCAACGCCGCGCCGTGTCTCCGGGCGGTTGTCGGCGAGCCACAGCGCGGGGAAGCGGCTGACTCGGCCGTCCGCCCAAGTCACCGTCAGGCCCGCGCCACCACCCTCGATCGCGAGGCTCGCGGGCGACGGGCTCGCACGGGTGTCCATGGGCTCAGCCGGTCTCCTCCGAGATCAACGCCTTCAGGCCATCCGACCGGGAGATCACGATCATCCCATCTCCCATCGAGATCAACCCGCGCTCGCGCCAGGTGCCCAGCTCCTTGTTCACGCGCTCGCGGGTGGCGCCGATCATGTGGGCGAGGTCCTGCTGCGAGAGCTTGAAGGCGATCCGTGTCCCCTTGGGGTCGGGCTTGCCGTGCACCTCGGCGAGGGCGAGCAGCCGCTTGGCGAGGCGGGCGGGGAGGTGCAGGAACACCGTATCCTCGATGAACTCCACGTTCATGCGAATCCGCCCGCACAGCACCGGCAGGATAGAGACGCCGAGCTCCGGATGGTCGTGCAGGAACGGCACGAAATGGTCGCGGTGGATCTGCAGGAGATCCACCTCTTTCATGGCGCGCGCGCTCGCGGTGCGCGGACCACCGTCGAGGAGCGCGATCTCGCCGAAGAGCTCGCCGGGCTCGAGGATGTTGAGTATCGCCTCCTCGCCCTCGGCGGAGACCGTGTAAATGCAGACGCGGCCCGCGAGCACGCCGCAGAGCGCGTTTCCGGGATCACCCTTGGCGAAGATCTCGTCGTTCGGCTCGTAGTGCTTCACGGTCGCGAATTTCACCAGGCCGTCCAGGAGCACCGGCGTGGCCTCGCGAAACAGCATGTGCCGCGCCAGCAACGCGCGAAGGGCCTCGTGTGGATAACGGGTCATCGTGAACCTCACCGCATGCGGTTGGGGACCCGACGGACCCCGGGCCGCTGCCGCTCCTTTCTACCGCAACTTTAAGCGGGGCGGCAGCACCTCTGCTTCTAGCGGGTCGCGACCCATGCCCGGGTGTGACGCAGCTCACAGGAAGTGCCCGGATTTCCGGCCTATTGGTGACGGCGGTCACTTGGAACCGGCCTTCACCGGGCCAAATCGACCGCAAGCCGGCGGTCACCGCTGGTACCCCCAATGGAGGGTTCGATGACGGCGACACTGACGGTGGGGGTACTCACCTCCCAGCCCCTGATGCTCAAGAGCCCGCGTGCGCGGGCCGCACTTCGGCGGACGATCTACGCGCCCATCGACGAGCATCGCACGGCAGCCTCGAATGGCGACATCGCGGCCGCGTGGATCGCCGCCGGACTCATCGGCATCGCGCTGCTGGTCGCTCTGCCGCTCTGAGCCAGGCCATGGCCGGTCCCAATCCAAATCGCGACGTCACGGGGGTGAGGGGCGCGGGATTCCCTGGCCGCCGCATTGCCTCCCGCGCCGACTTCTGGCGGGGTGCCCGAGACACCATGGCGACCTTCATGTTTTGCACGGGCGTCATGCTGGTCCCCGCGCTGGCGGCACTGGATCTCGCCGTCGGGCTCGCATGCCAGAATGTCAACGGCGCGGCGTGCATCGCACTTTTCCAACCCGCGACGGACTAAGCCCCTCCCATTCCTATTGCGACGACTCCCAGCCGCGTGGCATGAGATGCCGCCGCGGCGAGCGCACGCGCTCGCGTCACGTAGGGTCGGTGGTGCATGTCGCGACTTACCAGAAGATCGGTCTTGGCAGCGGGCGCGTTGCTGGCGCTGCCGTTTCGGCCGGTCGCCGCGCGTTCGGCGGAGACCGATTTCTCGACCTGGGTCGCGGGCGTGCGCCAGGAGGCGATCGCGCAGGGCATGCGACCGCAGTCGGTCGCGAGCGCGCTGGCTGGCGTGCACACGATCGACCGCGTCATCGAGCTCGACCGGCGTCAGCCCGAGACCACGCTCACCTTCGAGCAGTACATCGACCTGGTGGTCTCCGCGGATCGCCTGCAGGAGGGGCAGCAACGCCTCAAGGAGAACCGCCCCCTGCTGGAGCAGGTCTCGCGCCGCTATAGCGTGCAGCCGCGCTTCATCGTCGCGCTCTGGGGTATCGAGAGCAATTACGGCAAACGCGCCGGCGATTTCCCGGAGATCTCGGCGCTCGCGACGCTCGCCTATGACGGCCGGCGCAGCGCCTATTTCCGCAAGGAGCTGCTGAACGCGATCAAGATCATCGACCAGGGCTGGATCAGGCCCGAGGACATGGTGGGCTCCTGGGCCGGCGCCATGGGGCAGTGCCAGTTCATGCCGTCGAGCTATCTGCAGTTCGCGGTGAGCTACAACGACGACGGCCGCCGCGACATCTGGCATCGCAGCGCCGATATCTTCGCCTCGATCGCGAATTACCTCGCGCGCTCGGGTTGGCATGGCGACGAGACCTGGGGCCGCCGCGTGCTCCTGCCGACCGGCTTCGATGCGAGCCTCGCCGGCCCCAACAACCGCAAGCCGCCCGCCGAATGGCAACGCCTCGGCATCCGCGCCATGGACGGTCGCGACCTCGCGGGCCGCGAGCGGGAAGCGGCGCTGCTCTTGCCGGATGGGCCGACGGGCCCGGCGCTCCTCGCCTTCGACAACTTCCGCGCCACGCTCAAGTGGAACAACTCGAGCTACTTCGCGGCCGCGGTCGGCTACCTTGCCGACGGAGTCGAATGACGATATCGTGCCAGTAATAGCGGGCGCCACGCAGGGAGCCACTAGATCGTGATAAATGCAAGACGTTGGCGTGCGCTGGCGATCACCGCTGGCCTCGCGCTCTTGGCTGCGTGCAACAGCTCTCCGAAGATCTCGCCCTCCGCAGGCACCGGACTCGGCAAGGGCCTCTACAAGGTCGGTAAACCCTACCAGGTCGACGGCATCTGGTACTACCCGAAGCAAGACCTGAACTACGACGAGACCGGCATCGCCTCGTGGTACGGCGAGCAGTTCCACGGCCGCTATACGGCGAACGGCGAGGTGTTCGACCTGAACGGTCTAACCGCCGCGCATCACACGCTGCCGATGCCCAGCATCGTGCAGGTGACCAATCTCGAGAACGGCCGCTCCCTCACGCTGCGCGTCAACGACCGCGGTCCCTTCGCGGGCGCGCGCATCATCGACGTCTCGCGCCAGGCGGCGCAGTTGCTCGGTTTCGAGCGGAACGGCACGGCGAAAGTGCGCGTGCGCCTTTTGCAGGGCGAGACCCTGCAGGCCCAGGCCGTGGCGCGCCGCAACGGCGTCGAGGAGGCACCAGGCGGGCCCGTCGAGGTGGCACAGGCGGCGCCGCGCACCGCCGTTGACGCGCAGCCGCTGGCGCCCTTGCCGGGCGCGCAAGTGGCACCGGCGCCGCAGTCTGCCAGCGTCATTCCGGTCAAGGCCGGCCCCGCGCCTGATATCGTGCCGGTGGATCCGCCGCTCACGGGGCAGGTGACTATCGGGGCGGCTCACCCGAACGCGCAGATCTATATCCAGGCCGGCGCCTTCGCGCAGATGGACAATGCCACCCGCGTGCGCGCGCGGATCGCCGGCATCGGCAGCGCCAACATCACGGCGGTGCGGGTCAACGGCAGCAATCTATTCCGCGTGCGGCTCGGGCCGATCGCGAGCGTCGACGAGGCCGACAAGATGCTCTCGCGCGTGCTGGCGAGCGGTTTGCCCGACGCGCGGATCGTGGTGGATTGAGCGGGCGCTCCACAATTCCGGCGCAATGCCGCACTATGAGATTACCGGGCGCTTGGGGAAGACGAGCATGAAGACAAGCCTTCGATTGGGACTGGCGGCTCTCGCGGTGCTTGGCTGGGCAGCGCAGGCGAGTGCCGCCACCGGCATCGATACGCAGGCGCGCAACGCCATCATCGTGGATTTCGAGACCGGCGCGGTGCTGCTCGACAAAGGCGCTGACCAGCGCATGCCGCCCGCCTCCATGAGCAAGATCATGACCGCCTACATGGTCTATGACGCGCTCAAGCAAGGCCGGCTCTCGCTCGAGGACTACCTGCCCGTGAGCGAGAAGGCCTGGCGCACCCAGGGCTCCAAGATGTTCGTGCCCTATCCGGGACGCGTGAAGGTCGAGGACCTCGTCCGCGGCATGATCATCCAGTCCGGCAACGACGCCTGCATCGTGCTCGCCGAAGGCTTGGCAGGAAGCGAGCAGGCCTTCGTCGACCGGATGAACGACAAGGCCAAGGAGCTCGGCCTCAACAACAGCCGCTTCGCCAATGTCGACGGCCTGCCCGATCCCAATGAATACGTGACCGCGCGCGATCTGGCGCGGCTCGCGAAGCGGCTGATCGTCGATTTCCCGGAGTACTATCACTACGACTCCGAGAAGGACTTCACCTACAACGGCATCAAGCAAGGCAATCGCAATCCGCTGCTCTACAAGGATCTGGGCGCCGACGGCATGAAGACCGGCCACACCGACGAGGCCGGCTACAGCCTGACCGCTTCGGCGATCCGAGAGGGGCGGCGCATCATCATGGTGATGGGCGGATTACCCTCCGGCAAAGCACGCCAGCAGGAGAGCGAGCGGCTCATCGAGTGGGCGTTCCGCGAGTTCAAGGATTATCGTCTCCTGAAAGCAGGCGATGTCATCGATCAGGCGGAGGTCTGGCTGGGCTCCGAGGCGAAGGTGCCCGTCACGGTCGAGAAGGATCTGGTGGTCACGCTGCCGAGCGCGGCGCGCCGGAGCCTGAAGGCGACCGTGCATTACGACAGCGCCGTCAAGGCGCCCATCTCCAAGGGCCAGACCGTAGGCAAAATCACCCTGACGGCGGACGGAGTCGACCCCGTGGAAAGGCCGCTGGTCGCCACCCAACCGGTGGCGAAGCTCGGCCCGCTGGAGCGGATCGCCGTCGCCGCCGGCTATCTCGTCTGGGGCAAGCGCTGAGCCGCGGCCGGTTCATCACGCTCGAAGGCGGTGAGGGCGCGGGCAAATCAACCCACGCGAAGCTCCTGGTCGAAGCTCTGCAGCAAGCGGGGCAGGCTGCGGTCCGCACCCGCGAGCCTGGCGGCGCGCGTGGCGCCGAAGAGATTCGCAGGCTCCTGGTCGAGGGCCCGCCGCAGCGCTGGGACGGCG
>DATEGF010000230.1:0-33134 GCA_035280245.1 Allostellaceae bacterium | reverse complement strand
GGGCGAGCCCGGCCGGCGTCGCCTCTGGGCGCTGCACGCGTTGGCGCTCGTGCCGGTTCTGGCGTGGCTCTGGGCCTGCGCGATCCCGCTCTGGGCTTACGTGCTGCTCTTCGTCTATCCGGGCCTGTCGCTGACCCTACTGCGCTCCTTCGCCGAGCATATCGCGTCCTCGGATCCGAGGTCGCGCACCGTCACCGTCGAGGCGGGGCCGCTCTTCGCGCTGCTGTTCCTCAACAACAACCTGCACGCGCTCCACCACGCGCATCCGGAACTGCCGTGGTACGCCCTGCCGCGCCTTGCGCGGCGGAGCCCCCGCCCGGCCTTGCGCTACGCCGGATATGGCGAGATCGCCTGGCGCTTTTTGCTGCGCCCGGTCCACGCGCCGGTGCATCCGCTCGCGGAGTAGCCCGGGCATCGGTCACACCTTGTAGGCGCTTGCCACCGCCGGCGGGAACAGGTCCTCGGGCGTGAGGCGGCGATGGCAGACGCCCTGCTCGTGGGCGTAGTGCAGGAATGCGTCCAGGGTGACGCGGTTCGGCTCGATCCCATAGGGCCAGTAGTCCGCGCCGAAGAGCGGCACGACGGCGCTGGCGCGCTCCTGGCTCCAGGGGATCGGGAAGCGCGAGGCGGTCGCTTCGAAGGCGCGGGCGACGCTCCGGCGCTTGGCGGTCTCGAAGGCCGTGAGCAGGTTCATGGCGATCCAGGGATGCGCCTCCAGGACGCGGGTCTGGATCGCGACGCAATGCATGATCGGGAAAATGCCGGTCTCGCGCCAATAGGCGAGCTCGACCGGCATGTAATCCGAGAAGAGGCGCTTCACGCGCGGATCCCCCGCCTCGAAGGCCGCGGGCGCATGGGCCGTCATCATCGCGTCGAGCTCGCCCGCGAGGAGCATGGCGTTGAGCGATTTGTCCGCGGGCCGCTCGACCGAGACGCCGGGCGGCAGCTTCAGCGCCACCTTCTCCGTGCGGCCGGGCTCGTTGACGCCGGCCTGCACCCAGGCGATGTCGGAAAGCGCGAGCCCGTATTGATGGACGAGGAGGCCGCGGCTGTAGATCGCGGCGGTCTGCGCCCATTCGGGAATGCCGACGCGCCGCCCCTTGAGATCGGCCGGCGCCTTCACGGACCCGTCGCTCCGCACATAGATCGAGGAATGCCGGAACATCCGCGAGGGAAACACGGGGATCGCGGTCATCGAGGTGTCGCCCTGCGAGCGCAGCGACACGTATTTCCCCATCGACATCTCCGAGAGGTCCCATTCGCGATGGAGCGTGAAGCGATAGAAGATCTCCTCGATCGGCAGCACCAGCGCCCGAAGCTCGATCCCCTCGGGCTTCACCCGGCCGGAGACGAGATCGCGGACGTGATCGTACTCGCTGATCGCGAGAGTGAGGGGTAGCGGGGGCATCGCCGGCTCCGTGGAAAGACCGCGCAGGTTTAGCACGACAACGGTGCGTCCTTCGACTCACGATGCTTCGCATCGTGGCTCAGGATGAGGGCCGGTTTTCTTGAGCCGCACCAAAGCACCTCATCCTGAGCCGCGCGAAGCGCGAGTCGAAGGACGCACCGTGCCCGCTAGTCTCTCCCCATGCGCTCGATCAGGCCCTCCAGGCGCTTGCGCATCTCGGCGGCGGGGAGGTGGTGGCTGCCGCCGTGACCGGCGAAGATCCAGTCGAAGGGATAGTCGAGGAGGCGCCGGAGCGAGCGCCGCTGGGTCGACCATGACCAGCAATACGTCCGAAACGCGTTGAGGTCGCTCTGCGGGAAATTCCAGGCGAGCGAATCGCCGGTGAAGAGGCAGTGTCGGTCCCAGAGATAGACAACGCTGCCGCGGGTGTGCCCGGGCACCGGGATCGCGAGCAGATCCGGCGCGAGCGTGAGCGGCTCAGTGCCCTCGAGGATATGGTCGGCATAGGGCGCGGCGGCGCGATCGGCCTCGTGAATCGCGACCCGCGCCTTGAAGTGCGTCGCGTAGCGGTCGGCGTCGCCGACGTCGTCCTGATGGCTCAGCAGGATCTCCGCGATGCCGCCCCACTCCTCGAGCTGTTTCACCACGGGTTTCGCCCAACGCGGCGAATCCACCATCATATTTCCGGCCGCGCGGCGGATCAGGAAAGAATGCGCGCCATAGGCGTGCTCCGCGTTGTAGCCGAGGCGGTAGACGCCGGCGGTCATCTCCTCTGGGAAAACGTCCTTCGGCTGCGCCTGCGGATGCTCGGTGCGGACGGAGCCCGTGGGACAGAGAAGCCGCGCGCGCCACGCCATCGTCAGCTCCTCGGGCGTCTGGGGCTGCCGCGCGAACACGGATTGGCCGCCGCGCTCGACGATGAGGCCCGGCGCCACGGTGCGCGCCGCCGAGCAATCCATGCAGTGGGTGTCGATGTACCACTCGCCGGGCGCGTTCTCCTTGTGCCGCTCATCGTGCCGCTCGGTCATTGCATGCCTCCCGTGCCGCGACCTCATGCAAGTAGGCACGCGCGCCCGCGCTTTCAAACCCGCGCGATGCTAGGCTTCGCCTCACAAATCCGGGAGCGAGCCCATGATCGATCACGTGTCTCTGGCCGTGCGCGACCTCGCCGCGAGCGCCGCCGCCTATGAGCGAATTCTGGCGGCGCTGGGCATGCGGCGCGTGGTCGAGCGCGTGGGCAGCGTGGGCTTCGGCAAGACCTATCCGGAGCTCTGGCTCAACGAGCGCAAGGGCGGCGCGCCGCGCCCCACCGACACCGGTCATCACACGTGCCTGCGTGCGCCCGACGAGGCCGCGGTCAATGCCTTCCACCGGATCGCACTCGAGCAAGGTTGCACCGATGCCGGCGCGCCCGGCCCGCGCCAGGGCGCGATGACCGGCTATTACGGTGCGTTCATCCAGGACAATGACGGCAACAAGCTCGAGGCGGCAACGTTTCCGCGCAAGACCTAACCGCTCAGGACGGGACCGAGATCTCGTAGGTCACAAGCATCTCGTTGTCGCTAGGGTTCCGCTTGTTGCTCGCGGCGAGGCGCAGCCTGGCGGACTGGGCGCGATAGGCTTTGCAAAAATGATCTGAGTGACGCAGATTGGATTCTCTGCCTCGTCGAGGGGTTACGGGGATGAGCTTGCCTCCATCAGATTCGGCACCGCCCATGATTCGGCGCGAACACCTTCCGCTGTTGACGCGGCCATATATCGCGCCTCGGACACCGACGGAGCGGCGCTTGGCGGACATCTGGGCCCAAGCCATGGGCATAGACCGGATCGGTGTTGAGGACCGCTTCCTAGATCTCGGGGGCGATTCATTGATGGCAGCGGTCATCTTCAGCGAGATCGAGGCGAAGCTCGGGGCCCAACTTCCGATGGCCGTCGTGGACCAAGCGCCCACGATTGCCGATCTCGCGTCCAGGATCGATGCTTTCCTGGCCCAGCGACCCTCCACCAGCGGCTCGTCCGAGTCATCCCACGCGCCGACGCGAGGCGCATCGGCTAGCTAAGGACCATCGGTGCTTCAAGCAATTCGGGCCGAAGGCAACAAGCCCCCATTCTTCATGGTGCACGGCCTCCCTGGCTTTATGCCACTCACCGA
This sequence comes from Allostellaceae bacterium, assembly GCA_035280245.1. GTDB lineage: Bacteria > Pseudomonadota > Alphaproteobacteria > ATCC43930 > CGMCC-115725 > DASZHJ01. Next base: position 29,574 of record DATEGF010000230.1, on the reverse strand, counting down.
CGCCTTTGCGCAGGCCCTCGACGGTGACAGGCCGTTCTATGTATTGGTTGGGCGCGGCCTTGACGGAGCCGAATCACCGCACCAGCGCATGGAGGAGATGCTCGACAGCTACCTCGCGGAAATCCGCGCGGTGCGCCCAAACGGTCCTTACATCGTCGGCGGGATGTGCGCGGGTGGCCTGATTGCAATTGGGCTTGCGCAAGCCCTCTCGGCGGCCGGCGATCGGGTCGGATCGGTGGTTTTGCTGGATCCGCCACCGGTGCCGTTGCCCAATCCCGCATTCCGAGACGTTGATCCGACCACGGATCCCCGCGTCTACCAAACGCTCTACACCAACATCGAGGGACAGTTGCAGTGGTGGGCCCGCCAACTTGAGGAAGTTTCCGTTTACGTAACGGATCCCATCCAGCGACAGCGAACCGCCAAGGTCCATATCGCGATGGTACTGATGTTCCGTCGCTATATTTGGCCGCCCTTCGACGGCCCAACCGAATTCATCATTTCCGGTGAACGCGCAGGCGCGCACTTTCACCCTCAAAGCCCCTGGAGGGATTTGGTCGCGAAGCCGGGCCGCATGCATGTCATCCCTGGCCTCCATGAGGACCTCTTCGGTCGCCATCGGAACGACGTTCTCCGTCTTGTCCGATTTGCCGTGGATTTTGCGCTTGACTCGTAGGCGGCGCTGGTCGGCTCGTCAAAGATCGAGTTTTTCGGCCAGCGCGCGCTTGTCGATCTTGCCGATGGGGCTCTTGGGCATCTCCGCCACGAACCGGATCTCACGCGGCGTCTTGTAGGCGGTGAGCCATGTCCGGCAGTGCCCGAGAAGCTCGCTCGCCTCCACGGGCAGCCGCACCACCACGAAGGCGACCACTGCCTGGTCACCGTCCGCGAGCCGGCGGCCGACCACGGCAGCCTCGGCGACCGCCGGGTGCTGCTGCAGCACCGACTCGACTTCCACCGGAAAGACCTTGGCCCCGCCGCGGAAGATGATCTCCGCCGAGCGGCCCTTGAGAAAGACGAAAGCCTGCTCGTCGAGGGCGGCCCATTCGCCGGTGTAATACCAGCCGTCGTGAAAGCCCTCGGCAGCCGCTTCGGTGGCGCTGCCGCCCGATATCCCGGACCCGACGCCGGGGCCCCGGCAGCGCAGCCTGCCCACCTCCCCCGGCGGCAGGCTCGCGCCCGCGTCGTCGACGATTTCGATGGCGACCATCGAATGCGGCTGTCCGACGCTGCCGCCGCGCTCGGCCATGTTTTCCGGTCGGATCGCGGTCAGGATACCCGTCATCCCGGTGCCGTATTCCTCGTAAAAGTTCGGCGTGACCTTGCGCAGGAGCGCGCGTTTCTCATCCATCAAGAGCGGCGCGCCTGCCGAAACGAGCAGATCGAGCATCGGCAAGAGGGGACGATCGGCCTCCGCGATCTCGAGCAGCTGCCGGAGGATGGCCGGTAGAACGTGCGCGACGTTGGCGTCGTGCCTGGCGACGAGCTCGATGAAGTCCCGAGCGCTCACCCGTGGCGAACAGAGGAACAGGCTGTCGCCGCGCAGAAGATGAGTCAGGCAGTTCTGCCGGCCATTCGCGAAGTTGAGCGGCAGCGTCGCGAGGTAGCGGCAATACCGCGGTAGCGGCAGCAGTTCGATCCGGGCGGCAATGCAAAAGTAGAACTGGAGGTGCGTCTGGATGCCGTATTTCGGCGCGCCGGTGGTCCCGGAGGTCGATATGATGACGAAGGGCGCGTTCCAGTCGTCCGGCAGGTCATCCGGCGGGGTCGCCCGTCCGACGTCGCTGTGCCACGCGGAATCGACCGGCGTGACCGCGGGGTCGGCGAGGTGCTCCTCGTCGGACTCCACGAGAATGAGCCGGGGCGCGAAGGCCGTCACCGCGCGCATCTTTTCGGCCGGTCGCGCGCGCCAATCGATGGGCGCCGGTGTCGCGCCGATCCGCGCCGCCGCGAGCAGCGTCACGACATGGTCGATGGTGTCCTTCAGGCATATCCCGACGCGATCCATCGGCCGAACGCCGCGAGCGATCATGTGTCCCGCCGTGCGCAAGACCTCGCTCGCGAGCTCCCGATAGCTAAGCCTACGGTCGTCCTGAGCGAGCGCCAGCGCGTCGGGCCGAGTGCGGGCATGTGCGAGGATCGGCTGGACCAGGTTCACGGCGCATTCACCCCGCTCGACGCACCAGCTCGATCGCCCAGGCCTTTGCCGGTGCCGGCGTGTCGAATATCATCGCGTTATACTCGGCCTGCCGTGTGGATCGAATGTCCCACGATGCGCCGAGGCTCGCCCGGACCTCGTCCACCCCGATGCGCCGGGGACCGCCGGGGCGCGTCTCCTCTTTGCTGAAACAGATCATGTGCAGCGTCGTCCCCGGCACGCTGATGGCCCGCAGGCTCTGCTCGTAGGCCAGCCTGTGCTGATCCGAGAGCCCGTGGAACATCCCGGCATCGAGCACACAGTCGAACGTTTTGCCGAGCCGATCGAGGCTCAAGGCATCAGCGACCTCGAAGACGATCCGAAGGCTCTCGCACTCCGCACGATAGCGGTCCCGCACCCGCTCGATGACCGAGCTCAGGAAGTCGATCGCGTGAACAGCATACCCTTTTTGGGCGAGGAAGATCGCGTTCTCGCCAGGACCGCATCCAATATCCAGCACCGAGCCGCGAAAGCCGCCGGCATTCTCGATCTTCACCACCTCCGGCTGCGGCTTGCCGATCTCCCAGGCCGCACCGCCGGCGTAGAGCCGCTCGAACATCTCCTTCGGCACGCCTTGGGACCGAAGGACCGCAGGATCCGCATGCCTCACCAGCAAGGTTGAGCGCTTGTCCACAACGGCTCCTGCCTCATCGGGAAGGGATGAGACCCTAACAGCAACCGCGAGCGGCCGCAGCCACTTTCGCGAGCGGCTCCACCCCGCGAAGCCCCGTCCCGCTTCTGGATTCAGTGGTGAACCGAGTTAACCGCCATCAGTCGGCATCGAACTCCTCGCTCCAGGCGCGGCGGACGCCGGCTTCGTTCATCTCGCTGAAGGCGCGCGCGAGGGAGGCTTCGAGGTCGATGGCGCGGCAGGCGTCCTCGATCACCACGACGTCGAAGCCCTCGCGCCGCGCGTCGAGCGCGGAGTAGTGCACGCAATAGTCGGTGGCGAGGCCGACCAGGAATACGCGGCGGAACCCGCGCTCGCGCAGATAGCCTGCGAGACCGGTTGGCGTGCGCCGATCGTTCTCGAAGAATGCGGAATAGGAATCGATCTCGGGCCGGAAGCCCTTGCGGATCACCAGCTCGATTCGCCGGAGCTCGAGGCCGCGGTGGAGCTCGGCGCCCTTGGTGCCTTGGATGCAGTGGTCGGGCCACAGCGTCTGGCCGCCATAGGCCGCCTCGATCTGCTCGAAGGGTTTCTTGCCCTGGTGGCTGCTCGCGAAGGAGAGATGGCCCGGCGGGTGCCAGTCCTGGGTCGCGAGCACGTGGGCGAAATGTGACGCGATGCGGTTCACCACCGGGACGATCGCCTCGCCCTGCGGCACCGCGAGCGCGCCGCCGGCGCAGAAGTCGTTCTGCGCGTCGACGATGACGAGAACGTCATGCCGGGAAAGATGCATCGGCATCGGTACGACGTGTCCTGCAGACTACTGGGCCGCGGCCTGCCGATCCTCCTCCATCAGGGCGCGCAGGTCATCCTCGTTGAGGGTCTCCTTCTCGAGCAGCAGCCGCGCACCGCGCTCGAGAGTTTGCCGCCGGCTCTTGAGGATCGCCAGGGTCCGATTGTAGGCGGCATCCACCAGCGATTTCACGGCCTGGTCGATCTCGCGCGCGGTCGTCTCGCTGTAGGTGCGCTCGTGCCAGCCGGCGGGTGCGGGCCCACCGAGAAAGGTGCCGCTCTCTGACTCATAGGTGACGTTGCCGAGGCCCCCCACCATGCCGTAGCGCGTCACCATGCTGCGCGCGATGTTGGTGACCTTCTGAATGTCGTCTGCGGCGCCGGTCGAAACCTCGCCGAAGATCAGCTGCTCCGCCCCGCGCCCGCCCAGCAGCACCGACATCTTGTTCTCGAGCTCGGGGCGCGTCATCAGGAAGCGGTCCTCGGTCGGACGCTGGATCGTGTAGCCGAGCGATCCGATGCCGCGCGGGATGATGGAGACCTTGTGCACGGCGTCGCTGCCGGGGAGCGACAGCGCCACCAGCGTATGGCCCATCTCGTGGTGCGCCACCACCTCGCGCTCGTGCGGCACCAGGAGCCGGTTCTTCTTCTCGAGCCCCGCGACGATGCGCTCCACCGCCATGGTGAAATCCTCGAGCGTCACGGATTCGGCGCCGCGGCGCGTCGCGATCAGCGCGGCCTCGTTGACGAGGTTCGCGAGGTCGGCGCCGGTGAAGCCCGGCGTCAGCGCGGCGATCTTCTCGGGATCGACGTCGCTCGCGAGCTTCGCCTTCCTGAGATGCACATTGAGGATCTGGACGCGGCCGACCTTGTCGGGCCGATCCACCAGGATCTGGCGGTCGAAACGGCCCGCGCGCAGCAGTGCCGGGTCCAGGATCTCCGGCCGGTTGGTGGCGGCGAGCAGCACCAGGCCAGATTTGGCATCGAAGCCGTCGAGCTCGACCAGGAGCTGGTTCAGCGTCTGCTCCTTCTCGTCGTGGCCACCGCCCATGGCATAGGCGCCGCGGGCGCGGCCCATCGCGTCGAGCTCATCGATGAAGATGATGGCGGGCGCGCGCTTCTGCGCCTGCTCGAAGAGGTCGCGCACGCGCGCGGCGCCCACGCCCACGAACATCTCCACGAACTCGGAGCCGCTGATCGAGAAGAACGGCACGCCCGCCTCGCCGGCGACCGCGCGCGCGAGCAGCGTCTTGCCGGTTCCGGGCGGCCCCACCAGGAGAATGCCCTTGGGCACTCGGCCGCCGAGTCTTCCGTAGTGCTCGGGGTCCTTGAGGAAGCCCACGACCTCCTTCAGCTCTTCCTTCGCCTCGTCGACGCCCGCCACGTCGTCGAACGTCGTCTTGGTGTCGGTCTCGACGTAGATCTTCGCCTTGCTGCGGCCGATCGACATGAGCCCGCCGCCACCGGCGCGGTCGGCAAATCGGCGGAACACGAAGAACCAGACGCCGACGAAAATCACCGTCGGCAGGACCCAGGCGAGGATGTCGCTGAGCCAGGTGCTCTGCACCTGGCCCGCGAACTTGACGTGATACTTGTCGAGGTCGGCGGCGAGGTCCGTCGGGACCCGCGTCGTCACGAACAGGCTCTTGCCGTTGGCGTTCGGCTCCTTGAGCGTGCCTTGGATGTATTTGTCGCTGACCCGGACCTCCGTGACCTTGCCCTGCTGCAGATCCTGCTGGAATTCGCTATAGGCGATGACGTCGATCTTCTGGCTCTCGCTCCAGAGCTGCTCGATGAGCAGCACCGCGAACATCGCCGCGATGAAGTACCAGGCGTGGTATTGGACCTTCTTGTCCATGAATCGCCTCCCGGGGCGCTCCTCAGGACATAGTCACGCGCCGCGGCCGGCGCAACCGCGAGGTCAGGCCTTGGGTGGCGGCCCGTAGCGCAAGACCTGGACTTTCTCCAGCGTTACCAAGCCGCTACCGATCATGGTGTCGAGCACCGGCAGGAACGCGTTGATCTTCTCCTCGGTGTCGACGATCTCCACCACCATCGGCAGGTCCTGGGAGAGCCGCAGCACCTTGGTCGTGTGAATGCGGCTCGAATGTCCGAAGCCCAGGGGCCCGCGCAGCACGGTGGCGCCGGCGAGATGATGCTCGCGCGCCTTCATGACGATCGCCTCGTAGACCGGCTGGCCCTGGTACCGCTCGTCCTGGCCAACGAAGACCCGCAAGAGCATGGCGTTCTGAGGCAGCTGCATGGATCAGGCTCCCTTCAGGCCGTTGATGAGGAGTGCCGCGACGTGGCCGAGCCACACCGCAAGCAGGCAGAGCACCACCGAAATCACGACATTGCCGCCCGCCCAGAGCCATTCGCCGTCCTGGGCGAGGGTCAGGGTCTGGATGCTGAACGAGGAGAAGGTGGTGTATCCGCCGCAAATGCCGATCATCACGAATTGGCGGGCCGTGGTCCCCACCAGGAAGCGCCCGTCGGGCCCGGTGAGGGTCCCGAAGAACCCGATCACGAAGGACCCCGTGATATTGACGATGATGGTGCCCCAGGGAAACGTCTCGCCGATCCGGTCGGCGACGAAACCGGAGAGCCAGAACCGTCCCATGCCGCCCAAGGCACTGCCGATGGCGATCCAGAGATAGATGAGCAAGCTTGCCTCAAGCGGAGCGAATGACGCGCCATCCTTGAGGAGGGCGACGCGGCGGTCAATGCGGACGCCGTGCGACCCCTACCCCTCACCTTCCCAGCGCTGCTGGGCCCCTTTGCGAAGGGCGATGGGAGGGTGAGGGGTAGGGGCATGGCCGCTTCCAAGAGGCGCGCCTGCCCTGTATAAAGAATCCGTTCCGCAACCTTAGAAAGGAGGTGATCCAGTGTCTCATTGTCTCACGCCGCGGTCGTCAGGGACTCGGACCTGGATCCTCGCCGCTGTCGAGGTCCACGCCGCCTGACCTGACGTTTTTCCGGTCAGAAGCCGGAACGTGGTCTGACAATGGAAGGGCTGCTCGACGGGCAGCCCTTCTTGTTTTTGCCAGGGACTTCGCTCTAGATGGCGCGGGGTTTCTCGGTACCACAGGTTTCGCCAGGAGGCGTCAGCCAGGAGTCTCGGCATGCCGACGGAGATCCGCACCATCACCTTCACCAACGCCGAGATCAAAGAGGCGATCGCCCGTTACTGCGTGAAGACCGGCCGGTCGACGAATCCCTCGGCCGTGAGCGAGCTAACTTTCTCGAACGACGGCGAGCTCTCCGCCACCTTTCAACCGACCCGCGGCACCCCCGCGATGACCTTCAAGGAGAGCGAGATCGCCGCGGCGGTGCTCCTCCACTGCAAGGAGCGCGGCATCCCGATCGCCCGCCGCGCGGTCAAATCGCTGCAGGTGGCAAAGGACACGGTGTTGCTGCAACTCACCATGCCGCCGGCTTGAGGAGAGGCACGGGCGGCGGTTTGCCGCTCGCCGGGCCCGCGTGCTAGACCAGTCGCGACCGCGACACGGATCCGACCCCCGGAGGAAGCCCATGCCGAAGATCAGGCACATCGCGCTCGCCACCAACGACCCCGTGAAGACCGCGGCTTTCTACAAGGAGGCCTTCGGCTTCAAGGAGGTCGGCCGCACCGGCAGCCCCGACAATCCCAAGGCGATCGCGTGGGGCTTCTATCTGAGCGACGGCACGATCAATCTCGCGATCCTGAAATTCCAGAACGTCGACCAGCTCGGCAAGGGGCTCGACTACGTCGGCGTCCACCACTTCGGCATCCTGGTGGACGACATCGAGGCCTACGAGAAGAAGCTCGCGGAGATGGGCGCGCCCTGCTTCATGAAGGCCGACCCGCACACCGCGAACTCCTACTACGAGACCAAGTTCCGGGGTCCCGACGGCACGGTGTTCGACCTCGCCGACCATCCTTGGGTCGGTGCCGCACCCGCGGATGTGGCCGAGGTCGCCGTGACCGAGCGCAAGACCAAGGTGCCCGAGCCCGCGAAATAACCGCGCCGGCGAGGCGTCCATGGCGCGCGTCGTCGGCATCGATCATCTGGTGATCCGCGTTTCCGACTTCGCGAAGTCGAAGCGCTTCTACGACGACGTGCTGAGCTTCCTCGGCTTCAAGCTCAAGTACGATTACGCGGACGCCGCGGGCTGGAGCAACGGCAAAACGCTGTTCTGGATCGGCGAGGCCGACCGCGAGGGCAAGCGCCACAAGCACCGCATCGGCAACATCGGCTTCCACCACTACGCTTTCGAGCTGGGCAAGCGCCAGGACGTGTTCGACCTCGAGGCGTTCCTCAAGAAGAAGAAGATCACCATCGTCGATCCCGCGGCCGAGTATTACGCGGGCGGCTACTACGCCGTCTTCTTCCTCGACCCCGACGGCCTCAAGCTCGAAGGCATGCACTACCCGACGAGACCGAAGCGGAGGAAGAAAGGCTGAGGCGTAAAAAAACAAAAAGGCCTTAGCGCAGAGGGCGCGGAGGTTTCGCCGGGGACGCAGGGAAGCAAAAATAAACTTGAACCACCAAGACACCAAGACGCCAAGGTATCGAGACGCCGCGGCCGCGATGCGTGCGCGGCGAAGCCGCAAATCTCTTAATCTTGGTGTCTTGGTGTCTTGGTGGTTCAAAAAAGCTTGTTGCGGCTTCGCCGCGGACACTCACTTCCTCCGCGTCCCCTGCGAATCCTCCACGTCCTCTGCGCTAAGGCCTTTCTTCTTTTTCGTGCCTCTTGACCGATCTACAGCCCCGACAGGGCGCGATCGTAGTAGGTGAGGTCGAGGTATTTGTCGGGCGCCGGCGGCTCGCCGCCCGCGATCGCGGCGCGGAGCTTGAGCGTGTTCTTGAAGCCCTCGGGGTCGAGGCGGGCGTCGACGGCGATGCCTTGACCGGGCGCGAAGGCCTGCTCGATCGCGGCGGCGGCGAGGTCCTCGTCGATCTTGAGATGGCGCGCCAGGATCGAGGCAGCGGCGGCGCGGCTGGAGGGCAGCCTCGCCCAGCGCAGCCCTTCGATGGTCGCCTGCAGATATTTGACCAGCGTCTCGGCATGGGCCTGGGCCCAGTCGCGGCGCACCCAGATGCCCGTACCCTGGTAGGGACCCAGCACCTTGACCGCGTTGCCAAGGCTGTGGAAACCCGCCGTCTCGGCGGCGATGTTCCACGGCAGGTTCAGCATGGTGCCGGCGCTGGCGCTGTCCTCCCTAAGCGCCGTCAAGCGCTCCTTCATGCCGCCCTTGGAGACGACGGTGTAGTCGCCGCGCTTGACGCCGTTGAGCTCGAGCATCCGGTAGAGCTGAAACGCGTAGGCCGTGTTGGGCGCGTCGACCAGCAGCGTCTTGCCGCGGAGGTCCTCGTAGGCGTGGATCTCCGGCCGCACCATGAGCTCGGTCATGCCATCGTCGCCGCCGGCGACGATGACCACGTCGGCCTTGCCGCTGTCGACCATGAAGACGGCGTTGTCGACGCCCGAGGACGCGATATCGACGCTGCCGTTGGCGATACCGGCGCGGAGCGCGTCGGAGCTCGGCGTCAGGCTCACCTCGACCGCGAGCCCGCGCTTGGCATAGAGCCCCTCATCCAACGCCGAGAACACCGCGAGATCCTGCGGGCCCGAGAACATGGTGACGTGGAGCGGCGCCACGTCGGCTCGGGCGAGCGGAGCGAGAGCCGCCACGCCGAGCGTCAGGAGCGCACTAAAGCACAGCCTCGAAACGCATTGCACGGCGGCTCATCCTCCCGAAGGCAAGAGGTCGACTGAAGCGGTCTTGCCGGGATCGATCGCGGCTCTGATTTCCCTCAGGCCCGATCAGGCGCGTCTCAATCCTTGAATATGTGGATCTGATTCTTCCCGCAGTTCGTGAGGTTGATGTGACAGCCCCTGCCGACCTTGCGCTGATAACCTTGATGCTTCTTGAGTTTGCGGATTTCCTCGGTTCTGTGCTCCTTGCCACGGAGCATGCGGTAGATCTCGAGACAGATGGTCCCATCGGTCAGCGGAATCACGATGTAATCCTTGGTCTCGGGGTGTCGGCCCGTGCTGGCGCCGGGCGCCAGCGAAATGATGCGAATCGACCGCTTCTTGTCTCGGTAGGCATGCTTGACCGTGAATCGGCCCCGCCCGCTTTTCGCAGCCATTGATCCCTCCGTTTGTTCAGTTGAGGCGCACCCGTCATTGGCGAATCCCCCGTTGCGCACAAGCAACGAGCGAATGAGACAATACCGGTAAATATGCAGCTGGTACAGGCGCAGGTCTCTTCACTTTGCCCGGATGCAATGCAATAAGTGCCCAGGACGGCAACGCGACGGGGGCCAAGAGACTCATGCAGTGCCCAGCTTGCTCGACCGCCAATCCAGAGCATGCAGGCTTCTGCGCGCGCTGCGGCGCCCGCCTCTCCATTGCTTGCGCCAGCTGTGGCGAGATCAATCATCCGACCGCGCATTTCTGCACCCGGTGCGGCACCAGGCTCGGCGGCGCGGCTCCGTCGGGCGCGGCTCACGTCGGCTCGCTTCCTCCCGAAGGCGAGCGCAAGGAGGTGTCCGTGCTCTTCGCGGACATCTCGGGCTCGCTGGCCCTCATCGTCGACCGCGACCCCGAGGCCGCTGACGCGATCCTAACGAGGGTCATGGAGCGCATGCGCGACGCGGTGCACCGCTACGGGGGCACCGTCAACAAGATGCGCGGCGATGGTATCATGGCGCTGTTCGGCGCGCCGCGCGCGCAGGAGGACCACGCGGCGCGCGCATGCTGCGCCGCGGTGGCGATCCGGAACCTGGCCCAGGAGCAGCTACAGGAGATCAAGGACTCTCCTGCTGATGCGGTCAGGCTCCGCATCGGGATCAACTCCGGCGAGGTCGTGGTGCGCCGGTTCAGCACCGACATATCCGTCGACTACGACGCCGTTGGCGACGTCGTGCACCTGGCCTCGCGCATGGAGCAGACCACGGAGCCCGGCACGATCCGGATCACCGGCGACACGTTGCGGCTGGCGGAAGGCACGGTGGAGACGAGGCCGCTGGGCGCGCAGCCGATCAAGGGGATCGGTCGCCCGATCGAGGTTTATGAGCTCACGGGCATCGCGGCCGCGCCCCTGGTCGGCCGGCCCGTGAGCCGCCTCGGATTGACGCCCTTCACCAACCGCAAGACCGAGCTCGCGATGCTGCGCGAGGCGCTTGCGGAGGCGGCGCTCGGGCGCGGCCAGGTGGTGGCCGTCGCAGGCGAGGCGGGCTTCGGCAAGTCGCGGCTTGTTACCGAATTCCTGGAATCCCCGCGGGTGCGCGGCTGGACGGCCTTGCGTGCAGCGTCGCGCTCCTACGACAGCCTGACCAGCTATCTGCCCTTCGTCCGGGTATTCCAGAAGCTGCTGTCGATCAGTCCGAACGAGGAACCGGAGTCGACCGCCACAAAGGTCCGGGACCGCTTGACCGGACTCGCCGCCGACAGCGAGCGTATTTATCCGGCTCTGCTCTATCTGCTCGGGGCGGAGTCGGACGACCGGACCTGGCGTGCGCTCGAGCCGCCGGTGCGACGGCAGCGCCTGATCGACGCGATCCGCAGCGTCCTCTTGGTGCTGTGCCGGGTGCAGCCGCTCATCCTCGTGATCGAGGATTTGCACTGGATCGACACCGAGACGCAGGCCGTCCTCGACCAGATCATCGAGAGCCTGCCGCGGGTCCCGATCCTCTGCATCCTGACCTACCGGCCCGAGTATCGCGACGAGTGGAGCGGGAAATCCTACTATCGGCACATCCGCCTGGGCGCGCTCCGGGAGGAGGACGCCGCGAAGCTGCTGCAATCGCTGATCGGCACCGACGCTGAGGTCGACCGCCTCAAGCGCATGGTGCTCGATCGCACCGAGGCCAACCCATTCTTCCTCGAGGAGCAGATCTACTCCCTGGTGGACGACCGCACGCTGGTGGGCGAGCGCGGCGCCTATCAGGTTGCGGGCACGGTCGACCTGCTGCGCATACCCGGGACCGTGCGGGCGGTCATCTCGACCCGCATCGATCGTCTGCCGCCCAGGGACAAGCGGGTCCTGCAATCCGCCGCGGTGATCGGCGAGACCGTGACGCTGCCGATCCTCGGCCTGGTGGAGAACCTCCCCGAGCGCGAGCTGCGCGAGGCGATCGGTACGCTGATCCGCGCCGAACTCATCTACGAGACGCAGTATTTCCCCGAGGTCGAGTACAGCTTCCGACACGCCCTCACGCACGACGTCGCCTATGGCAGCATGCTGCGCGAGCCGCGACAGGCGATCCACGCCAAGGTGGTCCGGGCGATCGAGACTCACTTCGGCGAGCGCGCCGAGGACTTCGCGGAGAGGCTGGTGCGTCACGCCCACGAAGGCAAGGTGTGGGACAAGGTCGTGCGTTACGGCCGCATCGCCGGTGCCAAGGCAGCGTGGCGCTCGTCGAACCACGAGGCCGTGAGCTTCTTCGAGCAGGCCCTCGATGCCCTCGAGCACCTTGGGCCGGACGCCCGCAATCAGGCGGTCGCCATCGATATTCGATTCGACCTGCGTAACCCGACCATTCAGCTAGGTGACCTCGACGCCGCCACCGGGCACCTGAGCGCCGCCCGCGAGCTCGCTGAGCAGCTCGGCGACCAGGCCCGGCTCTCGCGGGTTCTCATGTATCTCAGCCACGTTCACTGGCTGATGGGAGACCAGGAGACAGCCTTTCAAACCGGCGGGGAGGCGGCGCGCATCGCGGAGACCCACGGCGACGCGGAGCGGCGCGTACGCACGCAATTCCACGTCGGCCTCACGCACCTGGCGCGTTGCGATTTCCAGCGCGCGATCGAGGTGTTCCGCGCCACCGTCGACTCGTGCCGCAGCGCCGCGCTCTCGGGCCCGCTTGGTCCCTTGCTCAGCATGGCGCTCGGCTACCTGGTCCGGGCGCTGGCAGAGCGCGGCGAGTTTCCCGAGGCCATCGCGTTGGCTGCCGACGCCATTCGGATCTCGGAGACGGAGCGCCGACCCTTCTCGACCATCATCGCCTACGTCAGTGCCGGCTATGCCCACTACCGCAAGGGCGAGCATGAGCAGGCAATCCCCTTGCTCGAGCGCGGCCTGGAGCGCGCGCGGTCGACCGAGGAGCGCCTGATGACACCGATCGCGGCGGGCTTCCTGGGCGCGGTTTATGCGAGCTGCGGGCGCGCGGAGGACGCGATCCTGCTTCTGCGCGACGCCATCGACTCGGCCGCGGAAATGAAGCTGATGGTGAACCAGCCGGCGCGCCTTGCCGCCCTGGCCCGCGCGCAGATGGAGCTCGGCGACCAGGCCGCCGCGCTCGATTGCGCGATGCGGGCGGAGGCCCTTGCTGTCCGGCAGAGCGAGCCGGGTCCCCAGGCGCATGCGCTCCTGCTGATGGGCGAGATCGAGGCGCGCGCCGGTTCCCAACGCGTGAGCCGTGCTCGCGGCCACATGGAGCGGGCGCTGCAGCTCGCCGAGAAGCTTGGCATGCGCCCGCTGGTCGCGCATTGCCACCAGGAGCTCGGCCGGTTGGCGAGCAAAGCGGGCACGCCGGACGCCGGCGCCCAAGAGCTGCGAAAGGCCGCAGAGCTCTACGCGGAGCTCGGCATGACGCCAGCGAATTGAGGGCGCAGCTCTACACCTGAGGGAGATCGAGCGGGGGATGCTGGTGGAGGCCGTGCGCCTGCTCGAGCGCGCGGCGAAGGGGCAGGACGTCCGCGCGGAGGCGGCGCGGTTCGCGAGCGCGCTCGAGGTACGGCCGACCGGCGAGACCGACCTCAGGGGCAAGCCCGTCGAGCGGGTCTACCTCAAACCACGGGAGTGATGGGCGCCGGAGCGGCTCCGGTCGCGCTCAAGCGGGCGCGGTGGAGCGCTGCATGTTGACGAGGCGGCGCGTCATGATGGCGGCGCGGCCGTCCTCGAACAGGGTCTCGCAGACCTTGATGATGGCGGCGAGCTGGGCCGCCGCCGCGGTGAGCGCCGCATTCTGCGCGAGCTCGTCGTAGAGCCGGTGGGTGCGGTTGTCGATCTCGATGCCGAGCTCCTCGATCGCCGTGCGCGCCGGGCTCGAGACCCCGTGCCGCCCGCCCTTCTGCGCCAGCAGCACCAGGAGCTTCGCGGCGCGCACGGCCTGCTCGATCGCCTCCGGCGCGGGCGTCGCCTCGAGGTCGGGATCGTCGCTCGCGAGGCCGCGGACCGAGACGCCGCGCTTCAGCGGCAGCACCGCGAGCGCCACCTCCGACACCAGCGCCAGGCGATCCTCGTCGAGCGCGCGGCTGAGCGCGGCGCGCGTCTCCAGGATCTGCTCGCCCCAATCGGAGTCGCGGCGGAAGCCGAACTCGCTCAGCATGCCCTCGGAATTCTCGATGTAGCGGCTCATGGTCGCGTAGAGCCGCGCGTAGTCGGCGGCCTGCGGGCTGCGGCCGCGGCGCGAGGGCATCAAAGTCTCGAGCTCGCGGACGAGCGCCTCGATGTCGTGGATCAGGCGCTGGCCGACGATGCCGAGCTCGGTATCCTGCAGGAGCGCGTCGGTCGGCTTCCAGGAGAGCGCCCGCCCGAGCCGCAGCACGAACCACGGCCGATCCATCCGGTTCATCAGGCCGAGCGCGAAGTAGCGGGAGTCGAACCCCGCGACCTCGGCGAAGCGGAGATACTGCTGCTTCGCAGCCGTCACCGCATCGGCGGTGAAGTCGATGATCCGGCGGCCCTCCGCCTGGTTGGTGCGGGTCGCGACCGCGATCACCGCGTCGATCGATTTGCGGAGCGGCTCGGCGATCGAGAGCACGCGCGAGATCTCGGCGAAATCCGTCTGCAGGCCGATATCGGCGAGCACCTTCCGGGTCGCGGCGTCGGCGAGCTTGCGGCTTTTGAAGCCCGCGAGGATCTGCTCGGTCCAGCCGCGCGCCGCCACCCTGAGGAGCTCGCCCAACCGGTCGAGGCCCGGCCAGTCGCTCGCCGCGACCGCGCGCGCGAAATCCGCATTGAAGGTCTTGATGTCCTCGGGCGCCATCCGCTCGCAGGCGTGCCACCAGGGCGCGATGGCGGAGCGCGGGATCAGGCCGGGAACTCGCGGCTCGTCGGCGCGATCGACCAGGAAATCCTCGAAGCCGACGCAAGCGAGGCGGCAGAGCGTCGGCACGCGCTGCGGCCGGATGCGGCGCAGCTGCGGGCGGAGCACCGAGAGCACCGTCTCGGCCGGCAGGCTCTCCTTGCCGAGCGCCCGCTGCGTCTCGAGCTGGCGCGCGAGCGCCACCGCCTCGGTCGTCGGCAGCGCGCTCAACAGGCCCTTCAGCTGCTCGGCTTTCTGGTCCATGCTCCCGCTATTAAGCGGCTCCGGCCTGAAAGATTGGTTAACCCTGGGCGGCCTTGCGGCTCAACATCTTAGCGGGGCATTGCGCGGCGGCTTTGACGCTTGCGCGCAATCGGCTGGCGGATCGATACTCCGTGGCTCGTCGTCGACATTGAGGAGCCTCGTCGCGTGCGCGGTCATCACGACATGGGTGGACTTCCGGCGGGGCCCGTCGAGCCCACCGAGCACGACTATGCGCATTGGGAAAAACGCGTGGACGCGCTGCAGGTGCTGCTCTCGGCGCCGCAGCGCCGGCTGCTCAGGGTCGACGAGCTGCGCCGGAACATCGAGAGCCTCCGGCCCGACGTCTACGACGCCATGACCTATTACGAGCGCTGGATCGCGGCGATCACCAAGGTGCTGATCGAGCGCGGCGTGCTCACCTCGGACGAGCTCGGCCGCAAGATGGAAGACGTGAAGGCGCGCGAGGCGAAGCCGTGAGCACGCCCGACGCGGGGCCGCGCTTCCGGGCGGGCGATCGCGTGCGCGTGCGCTTCGCCGACGCGCCGGGCCACATCCGCACGCCCTGGTATATCCGCGGGCACGCCGGCGTGATCGAGCGGCTCTGCGGCACCTACGGCAATCCCGAGGAGCTCGCCTTCAACCGGCCGGGGACGCCGCGCCAGCCGCTCTACCGCGTGCGCTTCAAGCAGAGCCAGGTCTGGCCCGACTACCGCGGCCCCGCCACCGATACCGTCGACATCGAGATTTTCCAACATTGGCTCGAGCCCGGAGACGCCGCATGACCGCCCCCAACGAGCCCCGCACCCACGATCACGCGCATGAGCATGATCACGGCCACGACCGTGGCACCCATCCGCCCGCGCGGCCCGACACCGACGACAGCCTCACCTACTACAAGACCATGGAGATCGCGGTCCGCGAGCTCCTGATCGAGAAGGGTATCATCACCGCGGACGAGGTGCGCGGCGCGATCGAGGCGATGGATGCGCGGAGCCCCGCCCAAGGTGCCCGTATCGTGGCGCACGCCTGGACCGATCCCGCCTACAAGGCGCGGCTCCTCGCCGACCCCAATGCCGCCGTCCGCGAGCTCGGCATCGAGCCCGGCGCCTACAAGCTGGTGGTGCTCGAGAATACGGCGACGATCCACAACCTCGTGGTCTGCACGCTCTGCTCCTGCTATCCGCGCTACGTGCTGGGCCTGCCGCCCGACTGGTATAAGAGCCGCGCCTACCGGAGCCGCGCCGTGCGAGAGCCGCGCACGGTGCTGCGCGAGTTCGGCACCGAGATCTCCGACAGTGTCGAGGTGCGCGTCCACGACTCGACCGCGGACATGCGCTATCTCGTGCTGCCCGAGCGGCCCGCCGGCACCGAGGGCATGAGCGAGGCGAAGCTCGCGGAGCTCGTCACCCGCGACAGCATGATCGGGGTCGCGCGCGCCCGCGCGCCCGGCTGAGGAGCGGCACGATGGCCGTCAATCCTCAGCAAGCGACGGTCGGCGGCCACGCGCTGCCGCCGGATGTGCTGCAGAGCATCCGTTCCGCGAGCAGCACCACCGGCGTCGATTTCAAGTTCCTGGTGGCGCAAGCCTCGCTCGAGAGCGGATTCCAGGCCGACGTGAAGTCGAGGCGCTCGAGCGCCGCTGGCCTCTTCCAGTTCACCAGCCAGACCTGGCTCGAGATGATGCGCGACCACGGCGCGAAATATGGCCAAGCCGACCTCGCGAAAGAGATCACCACGCAGGCGAACGGCAGGCTCAGCGTCTCAAGCAAGGCGGTCGAGAAGCAGATCCTGGATCTGCGCAAAGACGTGGGGCTCTCGGCGCAGATGGCGGCGGAGCTCACCAAGACCAATTCCGCGCAGCTCGAGAAGGCGCTCGGACGCAAGCCGAGCGCCGCCGACCTGCACCTCTCGATGCTCCTGGGCGCCACCGGCGCCGTGCGGTTCCTGAAGGCGCACCAGTCCGACGGCACCACCGCGGCGGCGGCACTGCTGCCCGCGGCCGCGCGGCAGAACCCCACGATTTTCTACGACAACGGCCACACGCCCAAGACTGTGGCCGCGGTCTATCAACGGATTGCCCGGAGCATCGCCACGCCGATGCACCAGGTCGCGGCCCTCGAGCACGCCGGGATCACCCACGCTGCCGCGGCTCCGCCGGCACCCACAGATAAGGCCATTCCGCTGCGGCCGGGTACCGGCCTCATCGCCTCGGCCGCGCCCACACCAATCGATCGCAAGAGCTGAGCGAGCCGCGCACGGGGTCCCCGTGACACGCCCGCAGGTCCTTCTCCTGATGGACGTCGGTTTGGCATGCTTTGTGGGCCTCGATCTCGCGCGCACGCTGCGTACCGGCCGCGCACGCGGCCGCGGCGGCACCATCACGAGGGCGAAGCGCCCGCAACGATTCTGGCGTTACGTCTATGCGAGTTGGGTGGTGCTCGCCGCCTGCGCCGGCTTGTTCCTGTGGATCCTGATCGCGCCCGAGACGCTGTGAGCCGATTGCTCGGCGCTACCCCTCCGGATCGAGCGTGAACAGCTCCTGGGCACGGCCGACGCCGCGGAGCGCGAAGCGGCCGACGGAAATCACGCGGCGCGGATCGTCGAGGGCCTGGGCGAACGCCGCGGACATCAGGAGCGGCTGGTCGGCGGAGCGGCACATGGCGGCGATGCGGCTGGCCTCGTTGACCGCGGGCCCGACCACGGTGAAATCGAGCCGGTCCTTGCTGCCGATATTGCCGAAGAACACCTCGCCCATGTGGAGGCCCACGTACATGTGCGTGGTGGGGAGTTGCTCTGATTTACGGCGCTTGTTGAGTTCCTCGATCCGCGTCGCGGCTGATTTGGCGGCGGCGATCGCCGCGCGGCAGGCGAGCTGGCCGTCGTCCGCGCGGAAGATCGCGAGCACGCCGTCGCCGATCAACTTCAAGACGTCGCCGCCGCGGTCGTGGATCGCTGACAGCACCGCGTCGGCGTAATCGTTCAAGAGCGGGATGATCTGGTCGGGCGACGCCGTGTCGGTGATCTTGGTGAAGCCGCGGAGATCGCTGAACCAGAGCGCCGCGCCGATGCGCTCGGCGACGCCGCGCGCGATTCGACCGCCGAGCACGAGGCGGCCGGCGCCGCGGCCCAGATAGGTCTCGACCAGCGCGCCCGCCATCCGGCCGAGCGCCACGCATTTCATGGCGAGCGCCAGATGCGGCAACACGCGCTTCAGCGCCGCGAGATCGGCGTCGCTGAAGCCCTCGGGCCGGTCGGTGCCCCAGCCGGAGGTGACGGAATCCATCTCGCCGATCACGCCCTCGGCCGCGAAGCGGTTCATCACGCAGATGTACTCGGTGAGGCCCTCCTCGCGCCTCTGCCCGAAGAACTTCGAGCCGGCCTCTGCCTCGTCGTGGACGCGGTGGCGGCTCGCCTTCCCGCCGGTCTCGACCAGGCGGAAGAAGGGTGTCGCGCGCCAGCTCGCCGCCGCGTCACCCTCGTTGGTGCGGCCGTAGTCGTTCGCCTCGGTCTTGCCGGTGGCGCGCCACCAGCGGACGGCGCGGCCCTCGTGGATCGGATGCAGCGTGTCGATGAACAGCACGGCATGCGCGAGCGGCAGGCCCGCCGCCACCGCGCGCACGCAGAAGCCGCTCATCATCTCGGTCTCGGTGGCACCCGCCAGGCCCTCGCCGGTGATCCACTGCGCGAGCGCCGTCAATTGCGCTTCTTCCATCCGGTCAATCCACCCTGTCGAAAAGCTAAAACCTATGTGGGGTCGCCATGCGCTCCCCCAAATAGCGCCCGCGCTCAAAATGGCAAGGGCGCGCTCGGGCTCAGCCCGCGGCGGTCAGCGCCTGGCCCTCGAGCCAGCGGCGATGCGCCTGATCGGTTTCGCCCGCGATTTGACGCAGCTCAGTCGCGAGAGCGGTGGCGCGTGCCGCATCATCGGCGACACAGGCCTCCTCGAGCTGGCGGGCGGTCCGCGCAAGGGCCGCCGCGCCGATATTGCCGGCAGAGCCCACGAGATCGTGGGCCTCGCGTCGGAGGCCCGGAAGGTCGCCGGCACGAAGCCGCGCCTCGATGCGGCTCAACGCGGCGTCGGCGCGATCGAGATAGAGCCGCACCAGCCCGGCGGCCTTGGCGCCCGGCTGCGCCGCCGCGCGGCGAACGAAGGCCATGCGCTACGTCCAGTGAGCGAACGCACAACCTTGGCAGCGGAGCGGTGGCGATTATGTGGTCTTCTCGCCCAGGTAGGACTTGCGCACCACGTCGCTCTTCAAGAGGCCGTCGGCGGAGTCGTGGATGGTGATGTGTCCCGCCTGGATCACGTAGCCGCGATTGGCGATGCGCAGCGCCATGCGGGCGTTCTGCTCCACCAGCAGGATCGTCATCCCCTGCTTCTGGATGTTGCCAATGGTCTCGAAGATGGTCTGCACCATGATCGGCGACAGGCCCATGGAGGGCTCGTCGAGCAGCAACAGCCGCGGACGCGCCATCAGCGCGCGCCCCATGGCCAGCATCTGCTGCTCGCCGCCCGAGAGCGTGCCGCCCTTCTGGTGCTGCCGCTCCTTGAGGCGCGGGAAGAGCTCGTAGATCCGCGCGAGGTCGCCGGGCACGTTCTGCTTGTCCTCGCGCGCGAATGCGCCCAGCTCCAGGTTCTCGAGCACGGTCATGCGGGGAAAGATGCGCCGACCCTCCGGAGAATGCGCGATCCCCATGCGGACCACCTTGTTGGTGGTGACGCCGCTGATGCGCTTGCCCTCGAAGCGCACCTCGCCGCTCTGCGGCTTCAACGTGCCGATGATCGTCTTGAGCGTCGTCGTCTTGCCGGCACCGTTGGAGCCGATCAGCGTGACGATCTCGCCCTGCTCCACCTTGAGCGAGACGCCCTTGAGGGCCCAGATGTTCCCGTAGCGGGTATGAACGTCGGCGAGCTCAAGCACGGGCGAGATCCGCTTCGTAGCCTTTACCGAGATAGGCCTCGATGACCTTGGGATCGCGCTGCACCTGGGCGGGCGCGCCTGCGGCGATCTTGACGCCGTAGTCGAGCACGGTGACGTGGTCAGAAAGCCCCATGACTACCTCCATGTGGTGCTCGATGAGGAGGATGGTGAGGCCGAGCTCGCGGGGGAGGCGCGCAAGGAACGCCGTGAGCTCGTCGGTCTCGCGGGGATTCATGCCGGCGGCGGGCTCGTCGAGCAGCAGGAGCCTCGGCCGGGTCGCGAGCGCCCGAGCGATCTCGAGGCGCCGCTGGTCGCCATAGGGGAAGTTCTTGGCGAGGGTCTCTTCCTTGCCGCCAAGCCCGACGAAATCCAGGAGCTCGAGCGCGCGCTCGCGCGCCATGCGCTCCTCCCGCATGATCCAGGGCGGCCGGATCACCGCCGCCGGCACGGTGCCGTGGAGCCGGCAGTGCTCGCCTACCAGGATGTTCTCGAGCGCGGTCATGCTCGGAAACAGACGGATCGACTGGAAGGTCCGCGCCATGCCGCGCTCGGCGACGCGATTGGGGCGGAGGCCGACGATGCTGCGCCCATCGAAGGTGAGCTCGCCCGCGGTCGGCCTGGTGAGGCCGGTCATGACATTGAAGAAGGTGGTCTTGCCCGCGCCGTTCGGCCCGATCAGGCCGGCGATCGTGTTTTCCTCGATGCTGAAGTCGACGTTGGAGAGGGCGGTGAGACCCTCGAAATTCTTCGTGATGCCCTTCGCCTCGAGGATCACTCGTTTGCCCGAGCGCTCGCCACGCGGCTCGGGGCGGGCGGTTCCCTCGCGCAGCCAGTCGAGCACGGCGAGGTCTCGCCGCGGCTCGGCGACGTGATGGGACGGCGACGCGTCCGCCGCCTCGTCCTCTGGGACCTCCACGGTGACGCGGCGCCAGCGCCCGGCCTCGATCAACCCGCCGGGCTTCAGGATCATCATGACGACGAGGCCGAGCCCGAAGAAGAACCAGCGCCAGAGCGTGAAATCCACCCTGGTGAGCGCATCGACCCCGAGCGCGCCGCCGAGCGCGCGGGTCCAGCTCGTCATCTGCGCGAGGAAGATCCGGTCGAAGAGGGTGATCACGATCCCGCCGGCGATGACGCCGGGAATCGAGCCCATGCCGCCGAGGATCACCATGCAAAGCAGCATGATCGAGACGTTGAACTCGAAGGCGCCTGGCGTGATCGCCGTGAGCTTCGCCGCGAAGATCGAGCCGGCGAAGCCCGAGAAGGTGGCGCCGAGGCCGAAGGCCAGCAGCTTCGACTTGATGGGATCGACGCCCATGCAGGCGGCGGCGGTCTCGTCCTCACGGATCGCCATCCAGGCGCGGCCCAGGCGCGAGTCGCGCATCCGGTACATGGCCCAGACCGACGCGCCGCCGAACGCCAGGATCAGGTAGTACCAGGGCACCGGGCTGGTCTCGAAGGGAATACTTCCCAAGTGTGGCTGCCCGATCGGATTGACGCCGTTCTCGCCGCCCGTGAGGTTGAGGCGCGTGATCGGGTTCCAATCTCCGATCTGGATCGTGATGTCGCCGAGGTTCCGGATTGCCACCGGGATGATCTCGCCGAAGGCGAGCGTGATGATCGCGAGATAGTCGCCGCGTACGCGCAGAGTCGGCGCGCCGATCGCCACGCCGAAGAGGCCGGAGATGATCGCGCTCAGCCAGATCACATTCCAGAAGCCGAGCTCGATCCCCATCAGTGGCGAGTTCAGGAGCCCCATGGTGTAGGCGCCGATCGCGAAGAACGCGGCATAGCCGAGATCCAAGAGGCCGGCGTAGCCGATCACGATGTTGAGCCCGAGCGCTAGGAGCACGTAGATCATCGCGTCGGTGACGGCATAGACCGTGCCCAGCCCCAACCCCTGATCCAGGAACGGAAATGCCAGGAGCCCCGCGACCGCCAGAGCAATGGTCAGCAGGTTGCGCTGTTGCCGCGCCGTCGAGGTCGGGATCGCTGTCGCGGTCATGAGGCTAGTGCTTCTCGGGGACGCGCTCGCCCAGGAGCCCGTGCGGTCGGAACACCAGCACCAGGATCAGGACCGAGAATACGATGGCATTGGTCCAGCGCGCAGAGATGAGCTGGTCGCTCCACGCCGAGAGCAGTCCTATGACGAAACCGCCGAGTGCCGCGCCCGGCATGTTGCCGATGCCGCCCAGCACGGCCGCGGTGAAGGCTCGGAGCCCTGCCTGGTACCCCATCCACCACTGGCCGATGTTGTAGTAGATGCCCTGCACGACGCCCGCGGCGCCGGCGAGCGCGCCGCCCACGAAAAAGGTCAGGATGATCACGCGCTCGACGTCGATCCCCATCGCCTCCGCGGTCTCGCGATCCTGGGCGGCAGCGCGCATCGCCTTGCCCCAGTAGGTGCGCGTCACGAAGAGGTGCAGCGCGAAGATCAGGGGTATCGTCACCCCGATCACCAGCAGGTCCTTGGTGGTGATGTAGACCAGACTGTCGATGTGCAGGACGTCCTGCACGATGTCGATGCTCGGGAACACGTCGGGGTAGGAGAGGACGTAAGGCCCTTTGATGACCAGCGTCAGGTTCTCCAGCATGAAAGAGACGCCGATCGCGGAGATCAGCGGCACCAGCCGCGGCGCGCGCCGAAGCGGCCGATAGGCGATGCGCTCGACAGCGACGTTGATCAGTCCGGTGATGATCATGGTACCGATGATGATCAGCGGCAGGACGATCACCAGCTCCCAGCCCGTGAAGGTGTTGGTGAGGCCGAGGTCGACCAGCAGCGACAGCGAGACCATCAAGCCCAGCATGAAGATGTCGCCGTGCGCGAAATTGATCAGCTCGATAATGCCGTAGACCATCGTGTAGCCGAGCGCGATCAGCGCGAAAATCGAACCGCGGGTCAGGCCGTTGATGGTCTGCTGGAGGAAGAGTTCGAACCAACTCATGAGATCACCGCCTCGCGCTCGACGGAATCATTCCGAGAACGCGCAACCAACCTTGGTGCGTTGACCAAAATTCGATACTCCCGACGGAGTTGGAGAAGAGCGATAGGGCCGACGCCGCCGGCCCTATCACCCGACAAATCGCGCTACTTCGCGAGCGTCTCCTGGTACTCGAAGCCGCAGCCGACGGGCGAGCTGTTCTTGGTGACCTTGAAGCCGGACATGACGTCCATGGTCGTGTCGCCGTTCGCGTCGAAGCTCCACTTGCCATTGAGACCGTTGAAGTCTTTGGTGCCGGCGATGGCTACACGGATCTTCTCGCGGTCCTTGGCGCCGGCCTTGTTGATGCCCGCGACGGTCACGGCCGCCGCTTCCCACGCGTAGAGCGCATAGGACGTGGGCTCGATCTTGTACTTGTCCTTATAGGCCTTGTAGACCTCGCCGCCCTTGCCGGTCATCTTCTCGAACGGCAGGCTCGCGAAGGTGATGTGCATATTGACGCCGGTGGCGGCATCGCAGGTCGCGGCCTTCAAGAGCTCGTCCTCATAGAGTCCGTCGGGACCCATGAAGCTCACCTTGGGCGCCACCATGCCCAGGTCCTTCATCTGCCGGATGATGGTCTGCGCGCCGGTCTCGACCACCGCGCCCATGTAGACGAGGTCCGCGCCGGAGGCCCGGATCTTCGTCAGGATGGGCTTCTGGTCGGGCTGCTTGTAGTCGACGCCCTCGTTCGAGACGACGGTGAGGCCGATCTTCTTGGCCTCGGCCTCGAACACGTCGGCGATGCCTTTGCCGTAGAGCTCCTGGTCGTTGAGGATGTAGATCTTCTTATAGCCGAGCTTCTTGGCCCAATGCGCGCCGACGGCGCCCTGGATGTCGTCCGCGGGCGGCACTCGGAAGTAGCTCACGATGCCGAGCGGCCGGTAGATCTCGGGCTCGCCTGGCGCGGCGCCGGCTTTCTTGGTGAGGCCGGGATAGGTGTTGGCGGGCGTCACCTGCGCCATGTGGGCGCGCTGGGTGATCGCCATCGAGACCTTGGCGGCACCGGAATTGTAGGTGCCGATGTAGACCATGGCGTCGGCGTCGGAGACGGCCTTGTTGGCGTTCTCCGCCTCGACCGCGCCGTCCCATTTGCCGGTTTGCGGCGACGAATCATCGAGGTTCACCACCTCGAGGCACATGCCGGCGGCCGTCGCGCCGGCCTGCTCGATCGCCAGGTTTACGCCGTTCTTCATGCCGGTGCCTTCCGGAACCATGGCGCCCTGCATCGGCCAGCTGGTGTAGATCTTGATCTTGCCTTTGGAGCAATCGGCGGCATTCGCCGCAACCGGAATCCCCACAAGCAACGCCGTCGCCGTCAGCGCGAGCGCATTCAACCGCTTCATGTGTGTCCGCCTCCTCCTCACGTTGCGGCCCAACGCGAGCAGCCTTTCCGGTGTTCGGCTTATTGTCCTAGGAAAAACCCCGCAGGCCGATTAAAAACATAGTATCCAGCGGGTTCAGCGTTTTCAATGGCAGGTTGACTCGAAGTATATTACCATCAAACACGTTTTAGATGGTCATATAGTATTTGTGAATCGTCATTCTAGAATTAAAAAAGGGCCGCTCACGGAGCGGCCCCCAAGTAAATGCGTAGCGAGCACAGTCTAGCTTTCGCGGTCCGGACGTCAACACCGGCCGCACTGATCTCACATCACGTCCGGTCGCGCTTAACCCGCCGCTGAGACCGCGCTCTGTCGACCTAGCGACCGGCGAGCTCAACGAGTTGATCTGCGAAGACATCGAAGCGCGTGGTGCCGTCAACTGCCTCCACATCCCAGGGCGCTCCGGTATCGATCTCAGCGATTTCTCGCCCCTCTTCGTCGTGGGCGCGCTTAGTGACTTGGCAAGCGATGACACCAGGCTTCGGATATCGGCCTTCGCCATCCAGGAGCCGTGTCGACACGACCCGGAAGCTTTTCGATGAAGCGCCACACCTTACCGAACCTACCGGTAAGCTCGCATTCGACAACACCTGGTGGGTCGTCACTCACCCATCGGACAATCAATACGTCAATCGCAACACCAGAAGCAGCCCCCTTCAGAGCGGGTCCCGCATGGGTGGACACCGTGCGTCCTTCGACTCGCGATGCTTCGCATCGCGGCTCAGGATGAGGTGAATGGTTGTGTCATGAAAAATTAGCTCATCCTGAGCCGGCGCGCAGCGCCGAGTCGAAGGACGCACGCTGGTCCATGCAAGTGGATCGGACTCTAGACCGCGAGCTTGCGGAAGGCGTCGAGGAAACGGTCGACGTCGGCCTCGTCGTTATAGACGTGCGGGCTGATACGGATGCGGCCGAGGCGCGGCGCCGCGTAGACGCGCTCGGCGGCGAGCCGCTCGATCAATCCCTCGGGAATGCCGTTCGGGAATTTGAGGCTCAGGATGTGCGGCGCGCGCACCCGGCGCTCCGGCATGCGCACACCCATGTTGCGCAATCCATCGGCCAGCCGATCCGTCAGCATCTGGAGCCTCTCCTGGATCGCCGGCTGCCCCCAGGCCGCCATCATCTCCATGCCGATCGAGGCCATCTCCATCGAGATGAAATGATCGCGCTCGCCCATGTCGAAGCGCCGGGCATCGGCGACGTAGCGGGTGTCGCGCATGTATTCCGACTGCTCGGAGCCGACGGCGCGCCGGCCGTACTGGGTCTGCTCCAGCGGCACGCCGTCCTGTCGGCGCTTCGCCACGTAGAGGAAGGCGCGGCCATAGGGACCGAGCACCCATTTGTACGTCGGGAAGATCAGGAAATCGGGATCGAGGGTCTGGACGTCGATCTTCATCACGCCGACGGCGTGGGTGGCGTCGATCAGGAACGCCGCACCCTGCTTGCGAAGCGCCGCGGCAACGGCGGTGAGATCGATCGCGCCGCTGTCGGACCAATGGACGGACGAGATCGAGGCGAGCCCGACCGGCGCGGCAGCCGGGCGCTCGATCGCCGCGAGAACGGCCGCGGTCCAGTCGGTGTTCTCGGGCTGCGAGACGACCTCGACCATGAAGCCTTCGGCCGGCGCGCGCACCATCCATTCCAGGAACGGCGAGGTGTGATCGTTCTCCAGCAGGATCACCCGCGAGCCCTTGGGCACGCGGAGGAGCTTGCCGGCGGTGGCGACGCCGTAGCCCACCGACGAGATCAGCGCCACGTCCGTGGGCGCGGCGTTGATGAGCTTCGCCGCGGCGGCGCGGGTCCGCTCGTACTGCTGGCCCGCGAAGGCGGCATCGAGCGTCCAGGGCTGGCCCTTGCGTGCGACCGCAGCCCGGCCCGCCTCTTGGGTCGCGAGCGGCAGCGGACTCCACGACGCCGCGTTCAGGTAACAGATCTCGCGCGGCATATCGAACAGGTGGCGTTGCGACGGCAGCATACGAACGTTCTCCTTCGTCAGGGCACCGTCTTGGGGCGCCATTCGATGATCCGCACCGGCGTGGGGTTCCAGCCGTTGCAGGGGTTGTAAAGCTGCGGACAGTTCGAGATCACCACCAGCACGTCGCGCTCGGCGCGCAGGTCCACATAGTCTCCGGGCTCGGAGCGGCCGTCGACGATCTCCGTCGAGCCGTCGGGCTTCACCGGCACATACATGAACCAGTTGATGTTGGCGGGGATGTCGCGCCCCTCCATGCCGTGCTCGGCGAGCGCTTTGATGAAATTTCCGCGGCAGCTCGCGGTGCCCGTGATGCCGTAGCGCGCGTAGTTGCTCTCGGCGCTGCAGCAGCCGCCGATGGTGTCGTGATATCCCACGGTGTCCTCGGCCACGGTCATGAGGATATCGCCGAGATCGGAATAGAGCTTGAAGCCGGGCCCGACATAGATCGAGCGATTGAGCTTGATGGTGTTGGCGGCGTTGTAGCGGCTCGCGTGGTTGGCGGCGTCGTAGACCAGGAAATCCACGGCCTGCTGGCCCTCGAGATCGATGATGCGGAGATGATCGCCGGCGCGCACCACGCGCGAGTACGGGCCGGGCTCCAGCACACGGTCGCTGAGCGCGGTGCCCGGGAACTGCAGCGCGCGGCCGAGCTTGGCGTTGCCGACGCGCGCCTTCACCTCGGCCATGCGCTTCACCGATGCCGCGCGCTTCTCCGCCGCGATGGCGCGCGAGCGCTCGGCCCGCGCCTCGTCGGTGACGCCATCGCCCTCGAGCACGATCCCCGCCATGGCCTCGGCCTCCGATTGTCTATCCGGATCTTGAGCCTAGGGTCTCGCGCCGCGGCTCGCAATGAGGGTGCTTCCGAGCACTGTGATGCGCCTCACACGCGTCTAGCGCCGGGGTGGGGCAGGCTCCGTCTATGCCAAAACCTGAAGGAGCAGCCATGGGCCACGACATCGACAAGCTCGCGACGCACATCCGCGGCTTGCAATACGCGATTGCGAAGCTCGCGACCGACAATCACTCCGAGGAGCTGATCCGGATCATCCACAAGCCCGGTTGGACCACGCCCGCGGAGTTCGCCCTGATGCTCGCGGGCCTCGAATCCGCTCAGAGCCAGGCCGAAAACCTGGCGGAGCACCTGCGCGGTCTCGCTGCCGGCGCACGTCAGGTCGGCTAGGTCATTGATGCCGTCGACTTTAGCGGCTCCACGGGGATGACTTTTTTCAGACACACTTGATCTCAACCTAGCAACGAATAACTTTCTGGACGCCCCACCTACCGGATCATATGGAGGCGTACATGGCAGGGAGAATCGTGGTCGTTGCCGCGTCGGTTGGGTTGTCGCTGGCGGTGTCGGCTTGCGGCGAAACCCAGGGGGAGCGCGGCTTGAGCGGCGCAGCGATTGGTGCAGGTGCCGGCGCGGTCATCGGAGCGGTGACCCCGATCGGTCCCGCGGGCGGGGCCTTGATCGGCGGTGCCGCGGGTGCCGCCACCGGCGTCCTCACCACGCCGAGCCAGGGCAACATGGGCAAGCCCGTCTACAGGAGCAGCACCGGCGGCTCCGCGGGCAATTCCACGGTCCGGGACATCCAGGCGGGCCTCGCGCATTTGGGCTATGACCCCGGCCCGGCCGACGGCCGGATGGGCCCCAAGACCTCGGCCGCGATCCGCAAGTACCAGCAGGACAACGGTATGGCCGTGAACGGCCAGGCTTCGCAGGCCGTCCTCGACAGCATCCGCGCGAAGGGCTGAGCAGACCCCCCTGAGGCGCCGCGCGAAGAGCACCGTTTCTGCCCGGCGCAAAGGGTACGTTCAGACCTGGGGTTGAGACCCGTTATGCGTGCTTGACCCGGGCCACAGGTACTCGCTGCGCGCGCCTAGAGGCGCTCGTCGTCGGCGTCCGCCTCGCTGAAATCCGACTTCATGAAATCCTTGACCGAGAACGGCTTGCGGCCGAGCCGGATGTCGATCCAGACGAAGATGACGGTGAGGAATACCGGGAGCGTCAGCAGCAGGATCAATACCGAGCCCAGGAGCGCCTCGGTGCGAATCTGGTCGACGTCGCCGGTGATCTCGTCGAGGGGTGCCAGCACGCCCAGGAAGTCGGATCGATCGAAGAGGTCGGTGAACGCCGCGGCGCGCGCGATATAGCGCTGCCCCGCCGCCTCCATGATCCAGACCGGCTCGTCCTGGTGGGACTTGTATTGCTCGAAGAGCGCCTGCACGGCGGGGTTGCCGAGATCCGCGATCTTCGTGGGCGCGATCGTCGACGTGCGGGCATCCCTGACCTCACGCTTGAGCTTGGTCTCGTCGGGATAGACCACGACCTCGCCCTGTTCGTTGAAGATGAAGGCGAGGCTCGAGGGTGTCACCTTCTGCTGGGCGAGGAAGCGCGAGGCCTCGCGGAGCGACAGGTCGGCGCCGAAGACGCCGGGCTTCGGACCCTCGAGCCGGCGCGACAGCGTGATGCCGATCTCCTGGCTCGCCGCGAAGAGATAAGGCTCGGTGTGGTGGATCTCATCGTTGTCGTGGGCGAGACCGTACCACTGGCGCTGGCGCGGATCGTAGGCGGTCTCGGCGGCGGCGCGGCTGTCGGTGGTCTTTCCGTCCTCGGTGAGGAAGGTCCAGCTCGCTCGGTGGACGCCGTCGCTGCCGACCTCGACCAGCTCATGGGCGAAGAAGGCATCGTCCGGCGCGCCGATCGCCTTGCGCGCCTCGGCGCGCGCGTCGCCGGAGACGCGCGTCACCATCTCGAAGCTGCCGTCGTCGAAGCCGACATAGAGCGAGAAGATCTGCGGGTAGCGCCGGAGCCCCGTCATCATCATGGTCGGCCGCTGGGGCGTGCCGCCCGACTCCGTGGCGGAGATCTGCGGCACGCGCGAGGCGAGCGCCACGATGGCGATGACGGGATCGTAGAAGAGCCGCAGCCGGTTCATCGTCTTGTCGCCGGTCTCGGCGAGGAGACGCTCGGCCGTCATGATGGTGAGCGCGCGGGTCTTGTCGAAATTGTACCAGACGATGCCGCCGAGCAGGCCGACGATGACGACGATCATCACCGCCGCGATCGCGACATAGCCGCGCGTGCCGATGTCCTTCGTATCGCCTTTGGCTGCAACCGTCGCCACTGGGGTTCCCCCTCCCGACGACCTTCTGCTTCCGGCAATGACAATACTATGAAATGCGCGGCGCGCACGCCAGCCGTGTGCACCACGCCGCTCCGACGGCCCGACCGGGTTCCTCGACCAGCGCGTCGTCAGGCCACGCGTTGTCGCTTCGCGATCTCCTCACGTGCACCGATATCCGTTGCCGGCTCTGCGGCGCGTTCCGGCTGGTTGCGGCTGGATTCGGCCACGACATGTTCAGCGCGCGCACCCACAAGACGCTTGAGCGCGGCCAGCAGCACCGGGTGCAATCCCTCGCC
>DATEGF010000229.1:0-4791 GCA_035280245.1 Allostellaceae bacterium | reverse complement strand
TGTAGTAATCGTCACGCGCCTTGGATGCGAGCGCCCCCTCACCCTCCCCTCTCCCCGGCGGGGAGAGGGTTGCGCAGGCTTAGCGAGCGAAGCGAGCTTAGCCGAAGCTGGGTGAGGGGGATGCATGTGCCAGCTCTTACTGCGCGACCCAGCCGCCGTCGATCGAGATCGTGGTGCCCGTGATGGTCGCGGCGGCGTCGCTCGCAAGGTAGACCGCGAGCCCGCCGATCTGTTCCGGTGTGCTGAACTCCAGCATGGGCTGCTTCTCGTGGAGCAGGTCATTCTTGGCCTTCTCGACCGGGATGTTCTCGGCCTTGGCGCGGGCCTCGATCTGCTTCTGCACCAGCGGGGTCAGCACCCAGCCCGGGCAGATCGCGTTGCAGGTGATGCCGTCGTTCGCGGCCTCGATCCCCACCACCTTGGTCATGCCGACGATCCCGTGCTTTGCCGCGACGTAGGCGACTTTGTGCTCGCTCGCGACCAGCCCGTGCGCCGAGGCGATGTTGATGATGCGGCCCCATTTCCGCTGCTTCATCAGCGGCAGCGCCGCCTTGGTCCCGTGGAAGGCGGCCGAGAGATTGATCGCGATGATGGCGTTCCACTTGTCCTCGGGGAACTCGTCGACCGGCGCCACGAACTGGATGCCGGCGTTGTTGACGAGTACGTCGACCGAGCCCAGCTCCTTCGCGGTCTCCTGCACCATCTCGCGGATGTCGCCGGACCTCGACATGTCGGCCGCGGAGTAGCCGACCTTGACGCCGTGGGTCTGGGCGATCTCCTGGCGGAGCGTCTCGATCTCCGCCTTGTCGCCGAAGCCGTTCAGCATGATCGCCGCGCCTTCCGCCGCGAGCGCGCGGGCAATGCCGAGCCCGATCCCGCTGGTGGACCCCGTCACGATCGCCGCCTTGCCTTTCAACATGTCCGGTTTCTCCTTGGTTTGGTGCTGTGGTCCCCCTCACCCCTACCCTCTCCCCGCCGGGGAGAGGGGGCAATCGAGCCGCCTTCTACTCCCTCTCCCCTTGGGGAGAGGTTGGGGTGAGGGCGTCGTCGAGGCACTCTGGATGGGACCGTGTTACAACTTGAACCACTGCGAACGAACGTCAAGCCGCCCGCAAGCTCCGCCGCGCCACCACGACCGGCATCGCCTCGCCGTCCGGCCGATCCAGCATTTCCACGTCGAAGCTACCCGCGGCGGCGTTGGCGGTGGCGACCATCACCGTGTGCGCATTGAGGACCGGCGGCGGCACGTCGCCTGTCCCCGCGAAGGCGTTCGCGCGATGGAGGTCGCAGACTTGGCCGAGGCGCGTCCGGTTGTTCTCCGCCGGCGTCTCCCCGTCGCGGCTGACAGCGTGGGAGCGCGGCTTGCCCTTGAGGTCGGGGCTCAGCCAGTCGTTCGCCACACCGACCACAAAGCCCGTCTCCGCGGTCGCGCGGTTGAGGCGGCGCTCGGCGCCGAAAGCCTCGATCACCGCGCCCTCGCCTGCCTTCACCCCCGCGAGCGTGAAGAGCGCCGGCACGGCGACGGCAGTCGAACGATCCATCAGCATCGCGAGCGCCGCGTCATAGTCCGGCGCCTCCTCGAACACCCGGCGGAGCAGGTGCGAGGCCGGTAGCGCCTCGCGCCCTCGCAGCATCCGCCAGCGCTGCGCCACCTCGTCGAACAACCGCACGCCCAGCTCGGCGGGTCCCGGTGCCTGATTGATCGCAGCGGCGAAGCGCCCCGGCGCCATTGCCGTGATGACGCCGGCATAGCCGGGCCAGGTCGCATTGAAGAACGACCCCGCGTCGCTGTCGTGCCGCGCGATCACGCCGTGGCGTCCGGTGCCCTTGAGGCCCCAGTCGAGGATGCGAATGAGGCGCATGCCGGTACCGTCGGGCGCCGGTCCCGCGCTGGTCGAGCACGCCCACTCGTAGACGACGTTGAGGAAATAGACGCCGACGACATCGAGGCGCCGCGCCACCGTTTGGATCTCGTGCAGATAGGGGTTGCCGTGGCGCTCGAGCCAGGAGCGCGAGAGCGGGTCCGCGACGCGCGCCGCCAGACGCAGCAAGGGCGCCGTCCCGAGCGCATCGCCGATCAGAGCCGCCGCCGCATCCGGCCGCGCCTCGCAGAGCGCCGACGCCCCGCCGCGGCCGACATCGATCAAGGGAATGTCGGCGATCCCGGAGGTCACCGTTTGAACAGCGCCTCGGCGCCGGTTTTCTGGGCACGCTTGCGGGCGATCTCGGCCTTGGCGCGCTCGATCTCGGCCTCGAGCCCGCCGATGTACGCCTCGAGCGCCGCGACCGCCATCGGCGCCAGATCCTTCAGCACCGGTTTCTTGTTTCGGGGGAGATCGTCCTCGTCGTCCATCTGCCGCCTCCTCGCCAGTTGCCAGTCTCCCGCGTTCCCGCTATTGACGCAATCCGCCGGCCCGCCGCCGGCATGAAATTCCCGACAGGATCACGCCCGATGACCAGCCTTCCCGCGAGCATCACCGCCATCGAGATCAGCGAGCCCGGCAAGCCCGAGGTGCTGCACCCCGTGAGCCGGCCGATGCCGCTCCCGGGCATGGGCGAGGTGCTGATCGAGGTGAAGGCCGCAGGCGTCAACCGGCCCGATATCCAGCAGCGCGAGGGCAACTACGAGCCGCCGCCGGGTGTCACCGATATCCCCGGCCTGGAGATCGCCGGCAAGATCGTACAGGTCGGCCTCGGCGTGCCGCATCTCAAAGTGGGCGACGAGGTCTGCGCGCTGGTGGCGGGCGGCGGCTACGCGACCCACTGCGTGGCGCCCGCGCCGCAGACCCTGCCGGTCCCGAAGGGCCTCACCATGGTCGAGGCGGCGGCGATACCCGAGACATTCTTCACGGTCTGGACCAATGTTTTCGAGCGCGCGCGCTTCCAGCCCGGCGAGAGCATCCTGATCCACGGCGGCTCCAGCGGCATCGGCACCACGGCGATCCAGCTCGCGCGCGCCCTCGGCGCCGACAAGATCTTCGCTACCGCCGGCAGCATCGAGAAGTGCCGCGCCTGCGAGGAGCTCGGCGCCACCCGCGGCATCGACTACAAGATCATGGACTTCCTCAAGGTCGTGCGCGAGATGACCGCCGGTCGCGGCGTCGACGTCATCCTCGACATGGTCGGCGGCGACTACTTCCAGAAGAACCTGAGCGCGCTCGCCATGGAGGGTCGGCTCGTGCACGTGGCCTTCCTCAAGGGCGCCAAGGTCGAGGTGAACCTCGCGCCCATCATGATGAAGCGCTTGACCGTCACCGGATCGACGCTCCGCCCGCGCACCGTCGACCAGAAAGGCGCCATCGCCGCGGCGCTCCACCGCACCGTGTGGCCGCTCCTCGAGAAGAAGAAGGTGAAGCCGGTGATCTACCGCACCTTCCCGCTCAAGGAGGCCGCCGCGGCTCACCGCCTGATGGAGACCTCCGAGCACATCGGCAAGATCGTGCTGGTGGCGTGAGAGCGCGGTCCTATTTCTTCTGCGACCGCGAGAACGTCCTGCGCCGGCCGAAGCGGGTCTGGAAATAGACCTGCTCCTCGAAGGTGCCGGGCGCGTAGGCGCCGGTGCTGGGGCCGCCCGCGACCGAGAGGTTGCCGGTGCTCGGATAGCGCGCCACCGCCTCCTCCACGATGTCGACGCCGAGCCCGGGCCGATCCGGCACGGCGATGTGCCCCTCGACCGTTTTCGGTACGGGCGTGATCACCTCGTAGCGGCCCGCCCAGTCGTCCTCCAGCCGCTCCAGGATCAGCGCATTCGGAATCGCCGCCAGCAGATGCAAGGCCGCGTATTCCGCCACCGGACCCAGAGAGCCCGAATGCGGCGCCACGGTGATATGGTGCGCCTCGGCCATGGCGGCGATCTTCCTCATTTGGGTGAGGCCGCCGGCGCGGCCGGTATCCGGCTGGATCACGTCCACGAGCTCCCGCTCGATCAGCGCGCGCATGCCCCAGATGGTGGCGAAGCGCTCGCCCGCCGCGATCGGAATCTCAACGTGCTCCTGGATGCGCTCGAGCGCTTCGATATTCTCGGGCGCCACCGGGTCCTCGTAGAAGAGCAGATCGTAGGCCTCGAGTCGCTTTCCCACGACAATCGCGTCCTTCGCGGTCATCCAGGGCGGCCCGTGCAGATCGACCATCAAGTCGACCTCGTCGCCGACGGCGTGGCGGATCGCCTCCACCTTCGCGACGATATCGGCGACGCCGCCGGTCTTGATCGCGGTAATGCCGCGGTCCCTCAGACTCACCGCGACCTCGGGCGTGCTGGCATGACCGTAGATCTTGATGCGATCGCGGACCTTGCCGCCGAGCAGGTTCCAGACCGGCGTCCCTAGCGCCTTTCCCTTGATATCCCAGAGCGCCATGTCGATGCCGCTGAGCGCGCCCGCGCCCACCACGCCGGTCATGCCGTGCGCCATCATGGCGCTGAAGCATTTCTGCCAGAGGCGCTCGATGTGCGTGGGGTCTTCGCCCACCAGCAGCGGCGTCAGGTCCTCGACCGCGCGCTCCACCACCCGCGGCCATCCGCTGCACTCACCGACGCCGGTGATGCCGGCGTCGGTATAGATTTTCAGAAAGAGCCAGTTGCGCGTGCCGCTCCGCCCGCTCTGGCCTTTTTCGGCATCGACCCGATGCGCCGTCGCATAGGCCTCCTCAGGCGGAAACTGCGCCTGCATGAGGAAGGTCTTTATTCCGGTGATGCGCATGGTGGGCTCCACGGTTGGACGCCGATCCTAGCGCATGGCACGGCCGACGGTGCTACTCCAATCGAAGCGTGACCCAGGTCGGCGCGTGGTCGCT
>DATEGF010000228.1:0-2938 GCA_035280245.1 Allostellaceae bacterium | reverse complement strand
ATCTCGACGGGCCGCCCGCGAATCGTTTCGAGAGCGATATCCCATGTGGGCGCCCGTGCCAGCACAAAATCCGGCGCGACCGCGCTGGCTAGTCGCTGGTACTGGATGTCCGATACTGCCGCGAGGACCAGCATTTCCCTTCCCGCCTCCAAGACTGTGAATGCCGCAAAATCGCCCTACGATGCCGCAAAAACGCCCTAAACGAACGCACTGCCTTCCTTCAAGTTGGAGGCTCAGCGAGTCCCACCCAACCCGACCGTGGAGGCATCATGGCCCGTCGCATCCGCTTCGCTCTAGTGCTGTTCCTCGTCTCCTTTGCTGCTCTGTCCGCGGCGGCGTGTGCCGATGCGTCTGGACCCAGCGAGACCACCTGCGACCAGAACAACCCCCTCTGCTAGTCGTCAGGCCTCGAGGGCAGCAAGGGAAGCCGCGACTTCCCTGAGCGAATCAGTCTGAATAGCGGCGCCGAGTGCGGCGCTTCCGGTCTCTTCGGGAGCGCCGCATGTCCGCAGGCCTCCCAGCGTCCGCTCGATCCGGAACACCATTTCGTTGAGATTGTGGGCCACGGCGATGTCGTGCGCCTGCGCCAGCTCCAGCTCGGCCCTCCGGAAATTCTCAAACCGCGCAAAGCCTATTCCGGCCTTCAGGTGATAGTCGGCCCGGATGTTTGGGGCGCAATGATGATCATTTGCAAAGATGCGCTCGCGCCAGCGCTCAAAACTCATGCGATCGCGGCGGAACGAAGCGCAGTTCATCAGCTCGATCGTCGCGTTGGCGACGAGCTCGGGTGTGGCACGGGAGCGCAGCACATGCTGTAGTGCGCGCTCCGCGGCTTCGACATCGCCGAGCGACAACAGCGCCAGCCCAAGGTCACCCATCGCGCGCGCCTGCGTCGTCTCGTCTTCGTACAACTCATACGAACGCCACAGATGCGGGACTCCCTCGTGCGCCTGACCTCGACGCACCAGGATGTTGCCCAGGCCGTGCTCGGCTTGCGCCTCCACAGCGCCGAACCCCGCTGCAATGGCATCGGCGAGTACAGCCCGCCACGCGGCTTCGGCGCCCGCCAGGTTACCCCGGAAATGGAGGACGTTGCAGTGCCCGACCCGACTGAGCAGCACTGACAACAGATCGTGGTTTTCAGCGGCGATGCGGCCAGCTTCGGCATACGCCGCGTCCGCCAGATCGAAGTCGGTCTGGAGTCGCCGCACGCGGCCCAACCGCCACCATGCGCTGATTCGATCCGATTTCGGGAGCCGCTCCTGGCCGATGCGAAGCATCGTCTCCAGCGCGTCACTGGCCTCGTCGAAATGGGATTCCTGCTCGAGGTACAGCGCGTATGCGAACAACGCGGGCGCGACCAGCGTGATGTCTCCCGCGGCGTGCGCCTGTCCCGTGGCCCGGACGATCCCGCTCAGATGCGACGCTTCGGTGCCCTCGCCGGTCAGCTCAGCACAGTAGCGCTCCGTCGCCGCCCACTGATAGCGGAATACATCGGGCGTCGGCGCCTCCCGATCGGGTGACAAGAGATCGACAAAGCGCAGAGCGAGGAAGGCGCCCTGCCCCAAACGGACTTCGGGAGATGTGGCCGGCGCTTCCGCGACGCGCTGCAGAAAGATCGCGTGAGGTAGCCCGGCAGGCCGGGACGGGGACTTATTGGTCATCAGGCTCCGTCATTTGCAGCATGCGTGCCCCAACTGCAAGACCAGTTCCAGCACCAACATAGCGCAGCCCGCCACGGCGCGTTAGACCGCAAACGGCGCGTTTTCAGGCTTTTCGCCGTGCTTTTCCGATGCCGAAACCATGTCGGGAAACGCCTATAAAAGGCCCATGCGCAAAGAGTTCACCGTAGGGTTTACCGTACTCGAGCTGATGGTGGTGACCTGCATCGCGGGGCTCCTCGTAACGCTATGGTTCCCTCGCGCAGCTCGCTTGATGGATTGGATCAATACGGAACGAGCGCTCCGGGACCTGACGACAGCGCTCGCAGTCGCGCGACACGGCGCCGTTCTGCAAGCCACACGAGCCCGTCTCACGATCAGTGCCGATACACTGCGGATCGATCGACTCGAGGCGGGCGGCTGGGAGGCGTGGTGGCGTGTGGCGGGACCTGCGAGCCACGGCGTGCTGTTACAAGTGTCGAATCCAGTCGTTGTATTTGGTCCTAACGGCATCGGTTGGGGGGCGTCTAACACGAAGATCGTGCTGCGCCGCGGGTCTCAAGCCGAAACGATTACGGTGTCGCGAGTGGGTAGGGTCAAGGTCTGGTAGATGCAACCGTTCAGCGCCATGGTGCATCTAATCGTATGAAACCTGGATGTACCGATGGACGTAGCTGAAAGGGTCGCGGCCGAAGTGTGACGGCCACTTCGCCCGACCGCCAACCCCGGGGAGCTTCAATGCCCCGGGGTTTGGTCTTTTAGAGCGTTGGCCCCACGTCTTCGTCGAGAAAGACGAGCGTTTGGCGGCGTGCGACGATCCGCACAAGCCCGTCGTAGACTCTCGTATCGAGTACGGTTCCGGAGAGATCCGCCATCCGCTCCACCGCCTGCTCAGGCGTCATTTTTTCCTGATATGGCCGTGCGGTTGTCAGGGCATCGTAAACTTCCGCCGTTGCAATGATGCGGCCGCCGAGGGGTATCTCCTCCCCCCGCAGGCCATCGGGATAACCGGTTCCGTCGTAGCGCTCGTGATGGCTTTTGACCATTAGAACCACATCGCCGAGATGCATGAGCGGCGCGAGGATCTGCGCGCCGATGACGACGTGCTGCTTGACGTGCTCGAATTCCTCGGCCGTGAGCGGCCCTTCCTTATTAACCACAGCGTCTCGCGTCCCGATCTTGCCCAGGTCGTGCAGCCTTCCCGCCATGCGGACGCGATCCACCTCTTCCTCGGTGAGACCGAGCTCGGTGGCGAGATTGGCCGACAGATCGGCCAC
>DATEGF010000227.1:0-2409 GCA_035280245.1 Allostellaceae bacterium | reverse complement strand
CACGAGAGGCTGCGGCTCGGGAGCGGGTTCAGGCGGGAGCGGCGGGGGCTCGGCCTTGATTTGCGAGACCGTTCCCGCCGCCGCCAGCGGCTCCGGTTTCGCCGGCACCGCAAGCTTGGGAAGCTCGTCCACGGTCGGCCGATCCGCGATCGGGAGCCCATGGAAGGGCAGGTCGCCCTCGAGGAAATGCGTGGGCTCGGCCTGCACCACGATCGTGCGCGCGAGCTCGGGCTTTTGCGGAGTGACCTTTTTCGGCACCGTCACGGTGAGGAAGATCGCGAAGAAACAGAGCAGCAGCGTGATCATGTCCGCGTAGGTCATGAGCCAGTCGTCGATGTGAAGACTGGCGGCGCGCTCGCTCTGCCAGCGGCGGGTCATGCGGCGGCGACCTTGAGGCGCATCGGCTGTGGCGCGGTGGTCGCTGCGGGTCGCACGACGGTCCGCGCGGGCATGACGGTCCGCACCGACGTGATCACGGGTTTCGCGGGCTGCACCACCGGCGCCGCCGGCGGCTGCACCGCGCCAGGCTTCGCCACGGCCTTGAAGCTATCGGCGTAGTCGTGCCACTCCGGCCGCAGGAAGCTGTTGAGCCGGTCCTTCACGTACATGGGCGATTTGTTGCTCACCAGCATCACCATGCCTTCGGTGACGAGCTGGTTGCGGAAGCGGCGCTTGCTCGCGACGTGTCGGAGCTTCGCCGCCGCCGGCATATAGAGCACGCGCGCACTCACCACGCCGTAGAGGGTCGAGAGGAAGGCGACCGAGAGGCTCGAGCCCACGCTCGCCACGTTCTCGCTGAGGCTGCAGAGCATCGCCACCATGCCGACGAGCGTGCCGATCATGCCGAAGGCCGGCGCGTGGCTCGTCATGGACTGCAGCACGTCGACCGGCATGCTCTCGCGCTCATAGGCGGCGTCGGCGGCGGTCTCCATCATCGCGCGCACGTCCTCGGGCGAATAGCCCGACACGACCATGTTGAGGCCGTACTTCACGAAGGGGTCCGCGATGCCGGATTTGGCGAGGCTGGTCTCGAGCCAGCGCACGCCCTTCTCCTTGACGACGGCCGCCCAGGCGATGATCTCGGTCATGTCGCCGTGGAGCGTGTCCGGCGCGGTCGGCTCCCCCTTCTTGAAAAGCGAGGCGACGGTCCCGAGTGCCGCATGCACGTCCTCGCTCTCGAAGCTCATGAAGGCGACCGCGATCACGCCGCCCGCCACGATGACGAGCCCCTCGACGCTGAAGAAGGCGAGCAGGCTCCCCGTGCTCAACATCACCGCGCCCAGGACAAGCGCGAACCCGATCGCCAGCGCCATCACCGGCGATCGCGCGACGAAGGCGAGGGAGGAACGAATGAGGGTCGGCATGGGCGGCCTCGCTGAAAGAGATGACGCGAGGGTCGGTGCAAGGGGTGTGCCAGGGTAAGTTATTGAGAATATGCCGCTTTTCTTGTATCGCGCCGGAGTGAGGGAAAAATTGACCGGGCGTCTCGGCAAAAACATGGTGCGTCCTTCGACACACCCGCTGCGCGGGCTCGCTCCGGATGAGGAGCTTTCCTTTTTGCCTTCGCCACTGTCGCCTCACCCTGAGCGCACGCCCGAAGGGCGTGTGTCGAAGGGCGCACCACGTCGATGCAGCAAACCTCAGAGTTCCGCCAGCTCGACGTTCTCGCGCCGGAACGGCACGGCATCGCCGGCGATGACGTCGAGGTCGCGGGCGAAGCGGTGGCCGGAGTAGACGGCGGCGGCGATGGTGCCGGGCGCGAGGCAATCGCCGATGCGGACGAGCTTTCGCACTCCGGCTCGGTGCAGATCGTCGGGGCGTGCCGCAAGCGCGTGGTAGAGCGCGTCCTCCGGCGATTGCATGGTGACCAGCACGACGCTCGCGGCGGCGATCTTCTCGGTGCGTTGGGTGAACACGCACGAGAGCTCGGCGCTGCCGCGGTCGAGCGCAACAAGGGTCTTCCCGGTCATGAGCGTGACCTCGAGCTCCAGGAGCCGGCGCTGGATCGCAGCCTGCTCGAGCGTATTCACGGTGAAAACGGAGGCGAGGCTCTCCGGCGTCACCAGCGTCACCGCGACGCCCGCGCGACGCAGCAGCTCCGCCATGACGCCGCCCATGTAGTAGTGGTCGTCGTCGAAGATCACGACCGGGCCCTCGGGCTTGGCGCCCGCCATGATGTCGTCGGGCGTGTAGACCCGGGCGCGATCGAGGCCGGGCAGCGGCCGATGATGCGAGCGGCCGAGGCCGTCCCGCCGCCAGGTCGAGCCGGTCGCGAGCGCCACCAGCGAGGCGCCGGCCTCGAGCACGGCGCCCGCGTCCATGCGGCTCTCGCGGAAGATCTCGACCGTCGGCAGCTTGTTGAGCTGCATGAGCCGCCAGTCGCGCACGCGGCCCCACGCGGCGAGGCCC
>DATEGF010000226.1:0-3817 GCA_035280245.1 Allostellaceae bacterium | reverse complement strand
GGTCGGCGCGTGCCAGGTGTAATCGACGTAATCGTCGGAGGTGTAGTTCTCCTGCCAGGCCGGCAGCGCGCGCCGGACCTGCGCCTCGTTGTCCTGTGGCGTCACCAGGCGCTCGGATTGCTCGAGAAACGGATTCTCCATCGGCGTGATGCCGAGATTGGCTTGGATCTTCCGGCCGAACTCGCGCGCGTCCTCGGAGAATTTCGGCGCGCCCACGAGCTTCATGTTCTCGAAGGTGACGTCCGCCATGGCGTGGTTGGTGAGGCCGACGCGGGTCTTGGTGACCCACCGCACGGAGACCTGGCACCCGGTGGTGCCGGCCGCGTGGCGCGCGTTGTTGGCGAGCACGTTGTAGATCTGCTGCTGGATGCTGAGCAGCGGCGAGCGCCAGGAATACTGGATCTGGCTCAGGCGCGGCGGCAGGTTGTCGGAGGTCGCATCGCCCGCGACCATCACGAACTCGTTGAGCGTCCAGGTCCCCGTGTGCGGGAACATCGCCTCCTTCGTGTATTTGGTCATGGTGTACATGAGGCAGAGCGCGTCGATGGCACCGGGACAGCGCGCGGCCGTGTGCGAATTGTGCTGTGTCGGCATCACGCTCTTGTCGATCCAGGTCTCTGGCGTCAGCGTCTCGAAGGTGAAGACGACGCTCCAATAGGAGCCGCACTGCGTGTCCCAAAGTACCGTGTTCGTGCCGTGCGGATGGTACGAGAGGAAGGCGTCGGCGCCGTCGAAATAGCCCTTGGCCGCATGCACCGGCTTCGAGCCGCAGACCTTCTCGGCGGGCTCGCCGAAGAACTTCAGCGTGCCCTTGAGGCCGAATTTCTCCATCGCGGCCTTGGCGGCGAGCACGCCCGCGAGCGCGGTGGTACCGAGTGCCGAATGCGGATCCGTGTGTCCGGCGGCCCAGGGATGCAGGCCCTCGCGCGGCGCCTTGTAGGGCACCACCTGCTGCGAGTTTCCGGGCACGGCGTCATATTCGGCGTAGCTGCCCAGCACCGGTCCGCCTTTGCCCCAGCTGGCGGCGAAAGCGGTCGGCATGCCGCCCGATCCCGCCTCGACCTCGAA
The DNA here is from genome assembly GCA_035280245.1 of Allostellaceae bacterium. Lineage (GTDB taxonomy): Bacteria > Pseudomonadota > Alphaproteobacteria > ATCC43930 > CGMCC-115725 > DASZHJ01. The sequence continues at coordinate 2,749 of DATEGF010000226.1, read as the reverse complement.
GCCTTCCGAGCGCAGCAGATCGCAATAGGCCTTGGCGGATTTGTATTCGCGCCAGGCTGGCTCGGCGTACTCCCAGATCTCCAGGTGCCAGTCGGAGAACCGGCGGTGTTGCTCGTCGAGCCACTCGAACGCGAAACGCTTCTGCTCAGTGAGTCCGGGCATGGGAGCATCGCCTCCTGACTTGTCGCTATAAACAGACCGAATACTCCGGCGTGAGCCGGCTCAAGACCTCGCTGCCGGCCTCGGTAATGAGGATCGTGTGGCCCAGCGACATCGCGAGATTGCGCGGCGCATCGACGAGGATCGCGTGGAGGAACAGCACCATGCCGGGTTGGGCGAGCATGGAATTGCCGGAATAGATCATCGGCGGCACGTCCATCCAGGTGGGTTTGAAGGTGGCGCCCAGCGAGTAGCCGCACGCCGCGAGCCGCGTGCCGCCGAAGCCCGCCGCGTCGAAGACGCGCCGATGCGCGTCGTCGATCTCGCCCAAGGGTCGGCCGGGCTGCGCGGCCTCGGACATGGCGGCGAGCGCATCGCGCGTTGCCTCGAACATCTGGCGCTGCCGAGGATCGGCCTTGCCGACCGCGGCGGTCCGCATCAGGCAAGCGCAGTAGCGGCGATAGGTCCCCGCGAATTCCATGGTGATCTGGTCGATGGCGTCGAGGTGGCGCGCGCCCGTCGATGTGCGCACCAGGAGCGCGCGATCGCCCGAGCCCAGCACCGGTCCCGAGGGCGGCATGTCGCCGCCGCCCTTCAGGATCGCCGAGACGCCCGCGGCAGCAATATCGCCCTCGAAGGCGCCGGGCCGGATCGTGGCGAGCATGGCCTCGAGCGCCTCGTCGGCCAGCCCCGCCGCCCGCCGGATATAGGCGATCTCCGCCGGCGATTTGGTGACCCGGAGCTCGCGCACCAGGCTCGAGGCATCCTCGAGCTCGCACCAGCCCGCCAGCTGTCGCCGCACCCGCTCGTGATTGAGGCCGGTGAGGCCGAAGGTGTTGAGCTCGATGCCGATGCGGGCGCCCTTCAGGCCCTGCTCGGCGAGGATGCCCTTGAGGTCGTTCGTGGGATCGGCGCCCTCGGTGTCGTACCAGATGCGGATGTCCTCGATGATCGAGGTCCGCCTTGCTTGCTCCCGATCGGGGAGGCGCGTCAGCAACGTCACCGGCCGATCATCCGCGGTCAACACCGCGCACTGGAAGAAGACGAAGCCGCTGGTGTCGAACCCGGTCAGGTAATAGTGGCTCTCCTGGGCGAAGATCAGGAGCGCCGCCAGATTCTTCTCGCGCAACTTCGCCCGGGCCCGCGAGACGCGCGCAAGGTACTCGGCTCGCTCGAAGTGCAGCGCCATGGCGGCGACCCGGCGGCGCTCAGGGCGTCGCCGCGAAGGCCGACGACGGCGCTACTGCAGCAGCCAAGCCGCCCACTTTTCCACCACCTTGTCGCGATTGTCCGACCACCACTGCGAATTGTAGATGAACATCTCCTTCTTGATGTCCGGCGCGGTCGGCAAGGTCTTCAATTGGGCGGCCGACAGGTGCTCCGCCGCCGCGTTGTTCACGAAGCCGTAGGGGATCAGCATCGAGAGCCGGGCCTGCGGCACCGGCAGGGTGATGAAGGCCGTGAACTTCATGGCGTTCTCGCGATTGGCGGCGCCCTTCGGCACGGCCCAGGCGTCGGTGCGGAGCGCACCCTGGCGCCAGCCCACCTCGACCGGCGCGCCGTTCGCCTGGATCGCGGCGATGCGGCCGTTCCACGCGACCGCCATCACCGCTTCCTTGTCGTTGAGCATCTGCGCGGGGATCGCTCCGGCTTCCCACCATTTCACGACCGAGGGCTTGATCTTGGCGAGGCTCTCGTAAGCCTTGTCGATGTCCATGGGATAGACCTTGTCCATGGGCACGCCGCTCGCGAGCACCGCGGCCTCGAGGAAGGGCGTCAGGCCGCCCGAGCCAGCGGGCATCGTGCGCGGCCCCGGGAATTTCTTGGTGTCCCAGAAATCCGCCCAGCTGTTGGGCTTCGCATCCTTGAAGACGTCTGTGCGCCACGCATAGGTCTGCGCGTAGGGCAGCATGTCGAGCGAGTATTTGTACTGGAACGCCTTGTCGATGTTGTTGACGTCGACGAGGCCGTAATCGATCTCCTCCCAGTAGTCGCCTTTCTTCTGCAGGTTGATCACGCCCGCGCGGTCGAACTCGCCGACGTCGTATTCGATGTTCTTGGTGTCGACCATCGCCTTGAGTTTGACGGGATCCGGGCCCTGGGACTCCACGACCTTGATGCCGCTCAAGCGCTCGAAGGGCTCGAAATAGGCCTTGCGCTGCGCTTCCTGGAAGGCGCCACCGTAGGAGCACACGCGGACCACGCCGCTGCCCTTGAGCTTGTCGGGGATCGAGGTGATTTCCGGCAGGGCCGGCGCATCCGCGGCAAGCGCGAGCGGCGGACCGATCATCCTGTCGAGCGCCACGGCGGCGCCGGCGCCAAGTCCGAGGCGAGCGGCTGCGCGCATGATCTGACGCCGAGAATATTCCGCGGCGTGCGGCGACAGATCCGAAACCGAGAACAGGAACTCCAGAAGTTTTCGATTATCGCGCATCGGGCTGCCTCCTCGGAGCTTAGTTGGTCTTTTTCATCGCCATGAAATCACACCTCACTCGGCGGGCATAGCGTCCTTCATCGGCAGATCCTCAAACACCGTGCTGGTGCGCAGACGCTCCGAGCGTCGCCGCAGCAGCTCGGCGGTGAGGAAAAG
>DATEGF010000225.1:0-21076 GCA_035280245.1 Allostellaceae bacterium | reverse complement strand
CCTCGGCGCCCATGCTGGGCGTGAAGTCGCGGATGACGTTGCCGGGACCGGCGACCTCGGCCGCCGCGGCCGCGGCGATCTCGGTCTCCTTCTCGGTGTTGACCGTGGGCGGATAGCGCCGCTCGTAGCGCACGCGGACCTTGGCGCCGAGCGAGCTCGCGACACCCTCGGCGATGCGCTTGATGCCATCCTCGATGGTGTCCTGCACCTCGGGCTTGAAGGAGCGCGTGGTACCGCGCAGCACCACCTCGTCGGGGATCACGTTCCAGGTGTCGCCGCCGTGCACTTGCGTGACGCTCACGACGGCGCCATCGAGCGGGTGGGTACCGCGGCTGCGGATGGTCTGGAGCGCGACCGTGATCTGCGCCGCCGTCACCACGGGATCGATGCCGATGTGGGGCATCGCCGCGTGTGATCCTTTGCCCTCGACCACGATCTCGAAGATGTCGAAGGACGCCAGCACCGGCCCCGGGCGCACCGCGAACTGACCGATGGGGAGGCCCGGCCAATTGTGCATGCCGTAGACAGCCTCGACCGGAAACTTCTCGAAGAGGCCCTGCTCCACCATGACATGGCCGCCGCCCTCGTTCTCCTCGGCGGGCTGAAAGATGAAATGCACGGTGCCCGCGAAATTGCGGGTCTCCGCAAGATAGCGTGCTGCACCCAGCAGCATCGTAGTGTGGCCGTCGTGACCGCACGCGTGCATCTTGCCGGCATTCGTCGAGATGTGGTGGAAGTGATTCTTCTCGTGGACATCGAGGGCATCCATGTCGGCGCGGATCGCGATCGCGCGCGCACCAGGCCGCGAGCCCTTCAAGGTCCCGACCACGCCCGTGCCCGCGAGACCGCGATGGATCTCGATACCGAACTCCTCCAGGCGCTTAGCCACCACGTCGGAGGTGCGCTTCTCCTCGAAAGCGGTCTCCGGATGCGCGTGGATATCGCGCCGCCAGGCCGTGAGATCGGTGTGGAAATCGGCGATGCGGTTCAGGATGGGCATGGCTCTGGCGCCTCTCCGCTAAGTCTCAAGTGGACAGGGAGGCAGTGAGGCAGTGAGTGGCTCGTTCGCGGCGAAGCAGCAACAAGTCTTGGCGACTTGGCGGTTGCGGCTTTTCATCGGCAGGCGCCAAGGTAGCCAAGTTGCACTGCGGCTTCGCCACACGACGGGACCTCACTGCCTCACCGCCTCGCTGTCAGCTTATCTTAGCTAGAATCTCTCCGCCCAAAGCCATGCGCAATTTGCATCAGAGCCCGTCGGTGCCGGCGCCGCAGACGAGGGCGCACACGGTCTCGACCGGCTTCGGCTTGTAGCGGCCGGAGAGCAGCAGGGCGAGGCTGGCGGCGCCGCTGAGCTCCGCGGCGATGCCGTGCTCGAACCAGAGCCAGCGCGCGGCGTCGCGCATCTCCTCGTCGCTCACCAGCATGATCTCGTCGACATGCTTGGTGATGATCTCCAGGTTGATGGCGGCGCTCATACGCGGTGCCAGCGTGCCGGCGGCGGTGTCGATGCGCGAAAGCTCCACGAGCTTCTTTGCCCGAACGCTCTCGTAGAGCGTGGGCGCGCCGGTGGGCTCGATGCCAACCACCTTAATCTTCGGATTGATCGCCTTGACCGCAAGCGCGACCCCCGAGATGAGCCCGCCGCCGCCGATCGCCACCAGCACGGTGTCGAGCTCCGGCGCCTGCTCGAGGATCTCGAGCCCCAGCGTCGCCTGCCCCGCGATCACGCGTGGGTCCGCGAAGGGATGGATATAGGTGAGCCCGCGCTTCTCCGCCTCGGCGAGCGCCGCGCTGTTCGCCTCGTCCCAGACCGCGCCCTCGACCACGACCTTGGCGCCCCAGGCCACGAGCTTCTCGACCTTGGACTTAGGCGCGCTGGTCGGCAGGTAGATCGTCGCCGGCGCTTTGGCGACATAGCCGGCGTAGGCCACGGCAAGGCCGTGATTGCCGCCGGAAGCCGTGATGATGCCGCGGCGGACTTCCTCCGGCTGCAGCGAGCGGAGCGTGTTCATGGCGCCGCGCGGCTTGAAGGAGCCGGTGACCTGGAGGCATTCGAGCTTCAGGAGCACGCGGCCCGCGAGCCCGACCTTGTCGTGGTTGGCGGGCACCATCGGCGTGCGGCGCACTTCGGTCGCAAGGGTCTTCGCGGCCACGCGGATCGCGGCGATGTCGGGAGCGTGGGTCATGGTCTATCCCAAATGTCTCGTGGTGACGGAGGTGCCTCGGGGAGCCGGCCTTCCTCGACGGCGTGGCAGGCGACGAGTGTTGCCGCATCCGATCGGAGCTCTGGCCGCTCGCGCCGGCAGCGCTCATTGGCGAAGGGGCAGCGCGGATGGAACGCGCAGCCCGTCGGTGGATCGATCGGGTTCGGCACCTCGCCGCCGACGGGCTCGCGCTGTCGTCCCGAGAGCGAGAGATCAGGCAAGGTATCGAGCAGTAGCCGCGTATAGGGATGCCGCGGCCGCGCGAAAAGCGTCGCGGTATCCGCGATCTCGACGAGGCGGCCCAGATACATCACGCCCACGCGGTCGGAGATGAAATAGACCACAGCAAGGTTGTGCGAGATGAAGAGATAGGTGAGGCCGAGCCGGCGCTGCAGCTCCTTCATGAGATTGAGGATCTGGGCCTGTACGGAGACGTCGAGCGCGGAGGTGGGCTCGTCCGCCACCAGGAACTCGGGCTCCGTGCCGAGCGCGCGCGCGATCGAGATACGCTGGCGCTGGCCGCCGGAGAATTCGTGCGGATAGCGGTCGCCGTCGGCCGCCGTGAGCTTCACCTGTTCCAGCAGCTCGACGACACGCGCCCGGATCGCTGCCTCGCCCTGGCGCAGACCGTGGGTACGGATCGGCTCCGCCACGATCTCGCGCACACGCCAGCGCGGGTTGAGGCTCGCGTAGGGGTCCTGGAAGATCATCTGGATGCGCCGGCGGAGCGGCAGGATCTCCGCGCGGCTCCGGAGCGACGAGAGATCGGCGCCATCGAGTTCGATCCGCCCGCGGGTCGGCTGGTAGAGGCCCACGACGAGCCGCGCCACCGTCGATTTGCCGCAGCCGGATTCGCCCACCAGCGCGAAGGTCTCGCCGCGGCGGATCGCGAAGTCGAGCCCGTCCACGGCCTTGAGCGCGAGCCGCGACCGCCGCTCGATCACGCGGTTCAGGAGCGGCGGCGACACGTCGAAGTACCGCGCGAGGCCGGTAACGCTCAGGAATGGCGCGGCGGTGGCGTCAGGCATGAGATGGTTCGATCGGCATCACTGCGGTTAGGCTTAGCATGGACGCGAGCCGGGTTCAGTCGAAAGCGCCGCTCGCGGTAAGCTGAATATGAAGATCATCACTTAGGAACTTGGCTAATTCCCTAACCCAAGTCAAGCTGCCCGCCGCACGCCAGGAGACCATGCCATGACCCGTCACCGCCCTGCCCGCCTCGAGGATATCGCCGGCATCGGCGTCGATCGCATGGGCTCGATCGCCGATGCCTCGGGCCGCGATTTCCTGCGGCTCGAGAACCTCGACACCGACATCCCGCCGGATCCCGCCGCGATCGAGCGGACGCGCGCCGCGGCGGCCGAGGACGCCGCGAATTCTTATCTGCCGTTCGTCGGCCAGACCCGGTTGCGCGATATCGCCGCGCGTCATGTCACGGCACTCTCCGGTGTCCGCTACGCCGGCGAGCGCAATTGCGTCATCGCGGCCGGCGGGCTCTCCGGCATCCTCAACGTGCTGCTTGCGACCGTCGACGTCGGCGACGAGGTGATCGTCACCGATCCCACCTACGCCGGGCTGATCAATCGAATGCGCCTCGCCGGCGGCGTGCCACGCTTCGCGCGATTCACCTTCACGCCAGGCGCGCCCTGGCGGCTCGATCGTGAGGCGCTCCGGTCGGCGATTGGCCCGAAGACCCGGGCGATGCTGCTGATGTCGCCCTCGATGCCCAGCGGCGGCTATCTCGACGCCGGCGATTGGCAACTGGTGGCGCAGCTTTGTGTCGAGCACGACCTGACGCTGATCCTCGATGCCGCCATGGAGCGGCTGCTGTTCGACAAGCGCCAGGTCGTGCATCCGGCGGGACTCCCCGGCATGGCCGAGCGGACCATCACCGTGGGCTCCTCCGCCAAGGAGCTGCGCATGATCGGCTGGCGCGTCGGCTGGATCGTGGCGCCCGAGACCTATATGCCGGACCTGGTGGCGGTCTCGCTCGCGAATGTGGTGGTCCCCGTGGGCATCGCGCAGGACGCCGCCGCCATCGCACTGGAGGCGTCGCACAGGACCTTACCGGCCTATGTCGCCGAGCTCGAGCGGCGGCGCGACACGCTGGTCGCTGAGCTCGCGGGGCTGCCGGTCGGGGTGCCCACCGGCGGCTGGTCCCTGCTGGTGCGCGTCTCCGATTACGGGATCGACGGCGCCACCATGTCCGAGCGCCTGCTGGAGCAAGGCATCGCCGCGACCGCGATGGCGGGCTGGGGCGAGACCCACGGCGCCCAATACATCCGCTTCGTCTTTGCCAACGAGCCGGTGGCCCGCCTGAAAGGCGTCGGCGAGAGGGTCCGGCGAGCGCTCCGGCTCTGAAGAGTGCCTTGAAGTTCGCCCGCAGAGCGCCATGTGCAACCCTGGCAAGAATTCCTGCCCGAGGACCCGCATGAACAAATCCGCTGAAACAACGCGCCGGCCGAAGCTCGTCGGCGTGAACCACATCGCGCTCGAGGTCGGCGATGTCGACGCGGCGCTCGACTTCTATGGCAAGATCTTCGAGTTCAAGCTGCGCGGCCGGAGCAAGGGCCAGGCCTTCATCGACATGGGCGACCAGTTCATCGCCCTCATGGAGACCAAGACACCCCACGAGGACAAGCAGCGGCACTTCGGCGTCGTCGTGGACGATCGCTCCCGAGTGAACGAACTGGCGGAGGCTGCCGGCGCCCGCCTGGTGCCCGGCCCGTTCATGGATTTCCTCGATCCCTGGGGCAACCGCTTCGAGGTGATCGAGTACGGCAAGATCCAGTTCACCAAGGCGCCGCACGTCCTGCGCGGCATGAACCTCGCGCTCGACAAGACGAAGGACGCGATCCGCGAACTCGCAGAGAAGGGCATGGCGCCCTAGCTCAGGCGCTCCTCGCATAGAGCCAGCACGCGGCGTCGGTCCTTTCGGCCGGCATCAGCTCCGGCCGCTCCACGCGGCAGCGGTCGAAGGCATGCGCACAGCGGGGATGGAAAGCGCAGCCCGCCGGCACCGCGCCCACCCGCGGCATGGCGCCCTCGATTTGCGCGAGACGCTCGCGCTCGCCGCCGATCGCGGGGATCGCGCCCATGAGGCCCGCGGTATAGGGGTGCCTCGGGCTCTGCACGACGTCGCGAAGCGCGCCCACTTCTACGATGCGGCCCGCGTACATGACGACGACGCGGTGCGCGGTCTCGGCGATCACGCCCATGTCGTGAGTCACCAGCATGACCGCGGTGCCGTGCTCGCGGCAGAGCCGCTTCAGGAGCGCGATGATCTGTGCCTGGATCGAGACGTCGAGCGCGGTGGTTGGCTCGTCGGCGATCACGAGGCGCGGGTTGGCGGCGAGCGCCAGCGCGATCACCACGCGCTGGCGCATCCCGCCGGAGAACTGGTGCGGGTGGTGGTCGATGCGCTGCTCGGCGCCGGGGATGCCGACCTCGCGCAGGAGCTCGAGCGCCCGGGCCCGCGCGGCACCCGCATCGAGGTCGAGATGCACGCGGATGGTCTCGATGAGCTGGCGTCCGACGGTGTAGAGCGGATTGAGCGAGGTCAGCGGGTCCTGGAAGATGGCGCCGATCTGCTTGCCGCGGATCTTGCGCATCTCCTCGGGTGATAGGTTGTCGATGCGGCGGCCCGCGAAGCGGATCTCGCCGCCGGCGATCCGGCCGGGCGGCTCCAGCAGGCCGATGATCGCCGAGCCCGTCAGCGATTTGCCTGCGCCGGATTCGCCGACCACGCCCAGCACCTCGCCCTCGCCGATGCTGAGCGAGAGACCATCGACCGCGGTGAGCACGCCGCGGCGGGTCGGGAATTCGACCGTGAGATCCTCGACCTCGAGGAGCGGCTTCGGCATCAGCGGAGCTTCGGATTGAGCGCGTCGCGCAGCCAATCGCCGAGCAAATTCACCGCGAGCGCCAGGCCCGCGAGCGCCAGCGACGGGAACAGGATCATCCACCACTCGCCGGAGAACAGATAGGCCTGGCCCACGCGGATCAGCGTGCCGAGCGACGGCTGGGTTAGCGGCAACCCCACACCCAGGAACGAGAGCGTCGCCTCGCTGATGATGGCGACCGCGAGGTTGATGGTCGCGATCACCAGCACGGGCCCGGCGACGTTCGGGAGCACGTGGCGGAGCGCGATCGCCACGGGATGCACGCCGATGACGCGCGCCGCTTGCACGTATTCGCGATTGCGCTCGACCAAGGTCGAGCCGCGCACGGTGCGCGCGAACTGCACCGACGGCAGGACCGTGATGGCGAGCACCACGACGTAGAACGCGATCTGGTCCTGCCGATCGTGCGGCAGGACGCTCCTCGCAATGCCGTCGATGAGCAGCGCGATCAGGATCGCGGGGAACGACAGCAGGACGTCACAGATCCGCATGACCACGGTGTCGACCCAGCCGCCCGCGAAGCCCGCGAGCAGGCCGAGGCCGACACCGGCCACGAGCGCCAGCAGCACCGCCGCGAAGCCCACCATGATCGAGACGCGCATGCCGTAGAGCACCGCCGAGAGGACATCGCGCCCCTGGTCGTCGGTGCCGAAGGGATATTCCCAGCTGCCACCGGCGACCCACGCCGGTGGATCCTGGGAGTCGAGGATGTTCAGCGTGGCGAGATCATAGGGGTTGTGCGGCGCGATCCAATCGCAGAGAAGCGCGCTTGCGATCAGGACCACGGTAACGATCGCGGCAACCACCGTCAGCGGCGAGCGCCGGAAGCTGTAGAAGAGATCGCTGTCGAGGGCGCGGCGAAGCGCGCCCTTGCGCGCGGGCGGCGCCAGCGTCTCCGACAGGCGCTCGCTCTCAGTGACCATGGCCGGCCGCCGCGCGATCGAGACGGAGCCTCGGATCGACGGCGTAATAGAGCAGGTCGACGATCAGATTGATCGCCACGAAGAAGGCCGAGACCAGCATGAGGTAGCAGGCCATCACGGGCACGTCGGCGAAGCCGATCGCCTGCACGATCAGAAAGCCCATGCCGGGCCATTGGAAGACTGTCTCGGTGATCACGGAGAACGCGATGATCTGGCCGAGCTGGAGCCCCGTGATGGTGATCACCGGCACCAGCGTGTTCTTGAGCGCATGGCCGAAGTTCACGATCCGGCTCGGGAGCCCGCGGGCGCGTGCGAACTTGATATAGTCGGTGCGCAGCACCTCCAGCATCTCCGAGCGCACCAACCGCATGATCAACGTCATCTGGAAGAGCGCCAACGTGATCGACGGCAGGATCAGCGCTTTGATGCCGCTCACGGTGAGGAGCCCCGTGGTCCACCAGCCCAAATGCACGACGTCGCCGCGCCCGAAGGACGGCAACCAACCCAGCACCACCGCGAAGATCCAGATCAGCAGGATGCCCGTGAGAAAGGTCGGCAGCGACACGCCGAGCAGCGACATCGCCATCACCGCGCGCGAAATCCAGGTGTCGCGGTGAAGGCCGGTGTAGACGCCCATGGGCACGCCGACGAGCAACGCAAGAACCGATGCCACGATCGCGAGCTCGAGGGTCGCCGGCAGTCGCTCGGAGAGCAGCTGCTGCACTGGCCGCGCATACTGGTAGGAGATGCCGAAATCGCCCCGCGCGGCGTGAGCGAGGAAGCGGCCGAACTGCACCACGAAGGGATCGTCGAGGCCGAGCTGGTGGCGGAGCTGCTCGCGCTCGATCAACGAGGTGTCCTGGCCCACCATGCTCGCCAGGGGATCGCCGATGTAGTTGAAGAGCGCGAAGGCGATGAAGCCCACCGTCAGCATGACGGCAACGGATTGGCCGATGCGGCGGATGATGAAAGCGATCATGCCAAAGGCGCTGCCCGAAATGATTCGCGCGCCGATCGCGCGGCGTCGCCGCGAAAGCGGCACGATAGGCGCCGTCGGGCGCCTGTCAATCTTTGCGGGTGGTCGGGAGCCTGGAGGTGTGCGTGCCGGCGCGCTCGGCTCGGCGCGCGTCGGATTCCGCCTTGAGGCGCACCATCACCTCCTGGCGGTAGTCGCTGTCGATAACCAAGCGCTCCAGGTCGAGCGCTTCTTCTTGCGCCTCTTTGGGCGAGCGAGACATCAGCGGCCCTCGTTCACCGTCATTCGCCCGCAACAATGCGGCAGTGTTGGGTACCGCGCCATGTGCATACGCCGCCTGTGCTGCCACCCTCTGGAGAAACCTGTTGATATCCTCGGGATGGCGCAGGCGCACCATTCACCAATAGTCTGAGTCGGATGGATTTTCCCGCGCAGGTGCGACGGAGCGCCGCAGGTGGGCAATTGTTACACGCGGGACCTCGTCAGTGCCGTGCGGCCACTGGTTTGGCTCAGCGCTTCTGGATTTTGGCATTCGAAAATCTAAGCCGCCGAGCCGCTCGACTGCGCATCGAAAATCCGCGCTGCTCGACGCCGGCACACGCGCTTCACGGGTGCAGCGAACGCTCGGACTCGATAGCGGTGCATGGCAGGCATGAGTTTGACTTTGCTGCACCTTCCAGACGATAGTGACCGAGAGTTTCACTCCCGCTTTCCCATGCAGAAAGGCCCAGCCATGGATCGAGGCAATTCGGCCGCGAGCCGCGACATTGCATTCCTGGTTCACCCCTACACGCACCTCAAGAAGCACGAAACCGACGGTCCGCTCGTGCTGACCGAGGGCAAGGGCGTCTATGTCACCGACGAAGCCGGCACGAAGTACATCGAGGGCCTCGCGGGGCTCTGGTGCGTGTCGCTGGGGTTTGGCGAGGAGCGCCTCATCGAGGCCGCGACCAAGCAGATGCGCGCGCTGCCCTACTCGCACATCTTCAACCACAAATCTCACAACCCCAGCATCGACCTGGCCGAGCGGCTGTTGCGCCTGCTGCCCGTGAAGATGTCGAAGGTGTTCTTCAACAACTCCGGCTCCGAGGCAAACGACACCGCGGTCAAGCTGGTGTGGTACTACAACAACGCTCGCGGCAAGCATCGCAAGAAGAAGATCATCGCGCGCTCGCGGGGCTATCACGGCGTCACCGTCGCCGCAGCGAGCCTCACGGGTCTCCCGAACAACCACCGGGACTTCGATCTGCCGATCGCGAACATCCGGCACGCCGATTGCCCGCACTACTATCGCTTCGGCAAGCCCGGCGAGAGCGAGGAGCAGTTCGCGACCCGGATGGCCGAGAGCCTCGAAGCCATGATCCTGCGCGAGGACCCCGAGACCGTGGCCGCTTTCATCGCGGAGCCCGTGATGGGCGCGGGCGGCGTTATCCCGCCGCCCAAGACCTACTTCGACAAGATCCAGCCGATCCTGAAGAAGTACGACGTGCTGTTCATCGCCGACGAGGTGATCTGCGGATTCGGGCGCACGGGCCGGCTGTTCGCCAGCGAGACCTTCAACCTGAAGCCCGACATCCTCACCTGCGCCAAGGCGCTCTCCTCGGCCTATCTGCCGATCTCCGCGACCATCATCTCGGAGGCGATCTACCAGGCCTGCGTCAGCGAGAGCGAGAAGATCGGCGTGTTCGCGCACGGCTACACCTACTCCGGGCACCCGGTGGCCGCGGCGGTGGCAAACGAGACGCTCAAGATCTACGAGGAGCGCGACATCGTGGGCCACGTGCGCAAAGTCATGCCGGGCTTCCAGGAGAGGTTCAAGGCGCTGGGCGACAACCCGCTGGTAGGCGAAGTTCGCACCATCGGCCTCATGGGCGCGGTCGAGCTGGTCAATGACAAGGCCACGAAGCAGCCCTTCGATCCAGCTCAGGGCGTCGGCAACATGGTGCAGATGCGCGCCCAGGAGCACGGCCTGATCTGCCGCGCCATGGGCGACAACGTGGCACTCTGCCCGCCGCTCATCATCTCGGAGCCCGAGATCGACGACATGTTCAAGCGCTTCGGTCGCGCGCTCGACGACGTTGCCAAGGCGCTCGGCCGCCACGGTCGCGCTTCGGCCGCCTGACGGCACCCTCGAGCCGGTTATCCGGTAGCGCGCAGCTCTCGCCCTTACGGGGCGAGAGCTGTTGCGCTTGACGGACACACACGCGAGTGACGATGCTTGGCTGCGGGGCGCACTGAGTGTTGCCGCCGTGCGTGGCTGAGGTGCCGATGTTCCGCGACCATTCGCTGGTTCCTGCCGAGGCGATCCGGCTGGCCGCCCTGGGCCTTCTCGCAGAAGCGCCACGGCGTTATGCCGACCTCGCGGCCGAGGTGCGCTTCCTCACCAGCCGCATCGTCGGCCCCGCGCCCGAGCTCATGGGCACCTCGCTGGAGCTGCTGCGCTACGAAGGTCTGGTGTCGCCCGTGGACGGCGCCAACGCCGACGCCGAGCTCACCTTGACCTCGAACGGTCACACCGCCCTCGAGGATTTGCTGCGCGCCAATCTGCGCGCACCCAGCACCGATCTCGGGAAGCTCGGCCTCGCGCTGAAATTGCGATTCCTCGATCAGCTGCCGGCCGACGATCAAAGCCGGCAGATCGCGCTGGTGATCGCGGCCTGCGAGAGTGAGCGCGCCCGCCTCACCGATCTCCGCACCCGCCATGGCGCGGCGGCCGGACTATTCCGCGACTGGCTCGATCACGACATCGCGCAGATCGACGCGCGGATCGCGTGGCTCAGCAGCATCGAGGGTCGCCAATAGCGGTCCTTAGGCGAGGCGGCGCAGCTCCGCCCCGTCGAGCGCATAGCGCGCATAGCGGAAGTCGCGGATCAGCCCGAGCTTCCCGTCTGTCCACTCGAGCACCACGAAATAGAATGGTCGACCCTGAGAATCCTCGGGATCGACGACTAATATCGCCGCGCGCCCGTCTACGATCCCCGGAACCATCTGCCAGTCGCGTACGCGGTCGTAGTTGTGGAAATAGCGACCGACCTCGACGCGTCCCTTCAACTGGCTGCGGGCGACCAGATCGAGCCGCACGTCGTCCGCGAGCATGGCGCGGATCGCGTCGAAGTCCCGCGCGTTGAAGCGCGCCACATAGAGATCGAGCCGGGCGCGCTCCGCGGCGGGGAGGACTGGCGCCGGCACATCATCCGGCTCGCGCGAGAGCTCGCGGAGCCGCTCTCGACCTCGATGCAGCGCCGCCTTGACAGCGGGCAGGCTTGCCTCGAGCACGCCGCCCGTCTCCTCGAGCGAGTAGCCCAGCACATCCTTGAGGATGACCGCGCTCCGCTGCGCCACCGGCAGGCGCATGAAAGTCCTGAGACTGGCCGCCGCCGCTTGCCTCTCGTCGACGACCGCCACGGGGTCGGCCACCATCTCCAGCTCCTCGCTGACGAATGTCGAGTCGCGCCGGCCGCGCCGGCGGAGGAAATCCAGCGCCGCGTTGTGCGCGATGCGGAAGAGCCAACCCTCGATCTGCGCGATGAGCTGCAGCTGAGGCGCTGCCTCGAGCGCCTTCACCAGCGCGTCCTGCACCACGTCCTCGCCGTCGATCGCCGAGCCCGTCATGCGCGCGCAATAGCGGTGCAGTTTCGGCCGAACCTCGCCGACCACCCGGTCGAAGACCGCACGGATCTCGGCGGGGTCGGTCCGTTGGTCGCTCATTCCGCGAGCATCCGATAGCTGCCCACGATCGTCGGGCTCTCGCGCAAAGGCGGCTCGAGGCGGCGCTCGCCATGCCCGCTCTGGAAAATCCGGAAGGCCTCGAGCGCCTGCAAACCGGGCGCATCGTCCGCCTGCTCCGCGAAGTGCAGGAAACTGCCGTCATCGAGCCTCAGAACGAGATATCGGACGTCGTCCGGCGCGGTCATCCGCAGCTCCTCGAAGACCCGCTCGATCAGGGCGGTGTTCTCCGCGACCTTATCCGGCTTCGCCTTGTACCGCACGAGGATCCGTTTCATGCCTTGGCTCCCTTTCAGGTGGTCAAAAGGAAGACGGTTCAGCCGGCACCAAGGATTCTCGTGCCGGCACATTTTTTCACCGAATCCTTTGGCCGGCGCCATTCGTCCTGGGAGTGGCGGCATATGCCGCATTTCCGGGAGCTCACGTATGACCGTTCCATCCACCGACAAGACCACGAAGACGTGGGTCCTTCTGTTGACCTCGGCGGCCTCCTTCATGGCGATTCTCGACGCCATGGTGGTCACCACCGCGCTCGGATCCATCCGTCGAGACCTCGGCGCCTCGATCGAGCTCCTCCAGTGGACCGTCAATGCCTACAATCTGAGTTTCGCGGTCCTGCTCTTGACCGGCGCCGCGCTCGGCGACCGGTTCGGACGGCGGCGGATTTTCATCGCGGGTATCGCGACCTTCCTGGCGGCCTCCGTCATCTGCGCGGTCGGACCGAGTGCCGCGTGGCTCATCGCGGGCCGTGCCCTCCAGGGCGTCGGTGCCGCGCTCCTGATGCCGCTCGCGATGGCGCTCCTGAGCGCAGCCTTCCCACCGGAGGAGCGCGCGCGGGCGCTCGGCATCTTCGGCGGGATCAACGGCATCGCCTTGATCCTGGGGCCGATCGTCGGCGGCGCCATCGCCGAGGGGCTGGCTTGGCAGTGGATCTTCTGGATCAACATTCCGATCGGCCTCGTCTTACTTCCGCTCGCCCGCCGCCGGATCGCCGAGAGCTTCGGGCCGCGGGCCCGGCTCGACATCGCCGGTGTCCTCCTGGTCACGGGCTCGGCGCTCGCCCTGGTCTGGGCACTGATGCGCGGGAACCGCTTGGGCTGGACGCACGCGGAGGTCGTGGGATCGTTGGTTAGCGCAGTGGTCCTCGCCATCGGCTTCATCGCCCGCGAGCGCCAGGCGCGCGAGCCCATGGTGCCCCTGCGGCTCTTCCGCTCGCGCGCGTTCACGGCGGGCATCCTCGCAAGCTTCCTGTTCTATGCGGGCATGTATGGCGTGCTGTTCCTGCTGCCGCAGTTCCTCCAGACGGCACAGGGACACGGCGCCCTGGGGGTCGGGCTGCGGCTGCTGCCGTGGACGGCGCCGCTCTTCGTGTTCGCGCCGCTCGGCGGTAGCCTGGTCAACCGGCTGGGCGAGCGCGCGCTCGTGGTGACCGGCGTGCTCCTCCAAGGTGTCTGCCTGGCGTGGATCGGTCTTGTCGCCGATCCGGCGCTCCCCTTCGTTCAGCTGGCGGCGCCGTTGCTGATCTCGGGTGCTGGTGTCTCAGCGGCGATGCCGGCAGTGCAGAATGCGATCCTCGGTGCCGTCGCACGATCGGAGATCGGCAAGGCCTCGGGCATCTTCAACATGGTGCGCTTCTTGGGCGGGACATTCGGCGTCGCGATGGTGGTCGCCGTGTTCAGCTCCAAAGGTGGCATCGGCTCGCCCGAGGCTTTCACGGCGGGTTTCGTACCGGCGCTTGCGATCGCGGCGCTTCTATCGCTTCTGTCGGCACTCGCAGGCATGGCGCTGCCGGGCCGCCGAGCCCTGTCACTCGCGGCCGCGAAGCAACAAGCCTAATAGAGGTGCTGGCCGCCGGTGACGAAGATCTCGGTTCCCGTCACGTAGGACGAGGCGTCCGTGCAGAGATAGAAGATGGTCGAGGCCACGTCGGCCGGCGTGCCCAGACGCGCCAGTGGGATGCGCGGGATCAGCGCCTCGGTCTCGGGCGAGAGCATCTGGGTCTCGATCTCGCCGGGCGCGACGGCGTTGACGCGGACGCCGAGCTGCGCGAATTCCACCGCCATCTCCCGCGTCAGCGCCGAGAGTGCCGCTTTCGAGGTCGAATAGGCCGAGCCCGCGAAGGGGTGCACGGCGTGGGCCGCGATCGAGGTGACGTTGACGATCGTACCCTTGGCGCGCGTGAGCGCCGACGCGAGCCCGCGCGACAGCATCAGCGGCGTGAAGAAATTGAGCTGGAACACCTCGCGCCAATCCGCGAGGTCGCCGTTCAGGCAGCCCAGGCGCTCGCGGGTCGGCGATTTCGGCGAGACGCCCGCGTTGTTGACGAGCGCGTCGAGCCCGCCATCACCCAAGAGCCGCGTTACCTCCGCGAGGAAGCTCTCGATATTCGCGGGCTCGGAGAGATCGGCGGTGACGTGATCCGTCCAGTAGGGATTGCGCCCGCACTCCGGCGGCACCGGCTCGCGCGAGGAGGTGATGATGCGCCATTGGGATTCGCTGAACCGGCGCACGGTGGCGTGGCCGATCCCGCGGCTCGCGCCCGTGAGCAGCAGCGTCTTCCGGTCCGAAGTCATGCCCTCACCATAGGCGAGGGCATGACGCATGAAAAGCCGAGGACTAGAGCTCTCGGCTCGCGTCGGGGTCGATCGGAGTAGGGTGTCTACAAGACGGCCTCTCGCCGAGGCGAGTCCTGCTTACCGGGCCGTAACCTTGAACGACTTGATCAGGTCGTTCGCCGCTTCCTTCGTCAGATTCTGGCCCGGCGGCGCACAGATCCAGCCGCGAATGTAGTAGTCGCGCAAATAAGAATGCGTCGGCGCGGCGTCGCCACCATAATTTACCACCGGCGGGCCTGGCTGGTAGAAGGCAACGCACTTGCCGTCTCTCGCCGTATTCGGGCTATCGAAGAGGAGCGCCAGCCCGGCGTGCTTCAGCTCGAAGGGCTTTTTGGCCCAGTTGGTCGCATCGTCGTGCACGAACGGCCGGTATTTCTTGACCGCCATTACCATGTCGGTTCTGACGCTCTGCGGGGCCGCGATCCCGCAATATTTGCTGCCGCGTCCTTGTGTCATCGCGAAGACGAAGATGGATGGACCGTTTGCCTTGCTCTCGACGACATAACCCTGCTTGGTGCAATGGGAATTCGAGAGCGGATACCGTCCACATTGGACATCGAGACCGCCCGGCGGCTGCAGCCGAGACTGCGCGCACTCGATGGCCTGGCTTTGCGCGTCACGCGGCTCACTATTCGAAAAGTTCACCCCTTGCGCATGAGCAGAGAGGCTCACTGGAGCCGGCAGCGGAGCCAGCGTCAGCGTAAAAGCGGCAGCAAGCGCAAGCACGGCGCCCTTCATGATGACCTCCGAGCGGCCATGAGGGCCGCATTGAGTTAAAGGAACTCCGCTTCTGAGCGGCAGGCATCGCGCACCAGCGTTCGTGCCTGCAAACGAGGATATTTCTTACGCTCTGAAACGGGAGGCCGTGGCCCTAGCACCATCAGCCTCCACTCCCCACCAAACAATCATGTGTTTGAGCCTTAGTGGTGTATGTGACCAAGGTAACACCACGGCGAACAGGCGACATATCGCGGCGAAATTCACTCATCCCGTACTGCGGTGACATTCGAAAACAATCGCTGCACGAGCGCCAAAACCACGACGCCTGACGTCCTGTCACAGTGCGGTGACCGTAGGAACGGTTTGGTGGAGGTCGGATAGCGCCGAACCGTGGACTGGGCACCGGCAGAGACCTTTGTGCCGTGGCCGGCCTCCCTCCCCTTACGCCATTGGCTCTGCTAGGCTTTGGCGATCGCAATCGTGCTCCGAAAGAGTGGGAGGCTGTTTCGGGCCAATGGGCGAAGCCGCGTCACTTCGCAAGCTGACCGCCATTCTGGCCGCGGACGTCTCGGGCTACTCCCGGATGATGCGGGCGGATCAGAGTGGCACCATCGACCGGCTCGCCGTCCGCCGCGAGATCCTCGATGACGCGGTGTCGCGCCACCAGGGGCGGATCGTCAACACCGCCGGCGACAGCGTGCTCGCGGAGTTCGGCAGCGTGGTCGACGCGCTGCACTGTGCGCTCGAGATTCAGGCGACAGTGGCGCAAGAGAACCAGCACCTGCCGCGCGAGCGGCAGATGAGCTTCCGCATCGGCGTCCACACGGGCGAGGTGTTCGTCAGGGGCAGCGACCTGCTGGGCGACGGCATCAATGTCGCCGCGCGCCTGCAATCGCTGGCGCCGCCCGGCGGGATCTACACCTCGGCGGTGGTTCGCGAGCAGGTGCGCGGCATTATCTCTCTCCAGTTCGAGGACAAGGGGCAGCAGCGGCTCAAGAACATCGACAGGTCTGTGCGGGTCTTCGCCGTCGCGTCCGCAACTTCCGGCGAGCCCGTTCACCGCGAGCGCGGCAGGCGATGGTTCACGGGCGCGCGGATCGCGGCCGTACTGGCGTTCTGCTTGATTGTCGGGTCGACCGAGGCGGTTTGGCGACTGCATCCGACCTGGCTCGAGCGCTGGCTGCCCGACGCCGGTGGCAAGGAGAGCGCCCCGCTCGTACCGGCACCGCCGCCCGCGTCGGTGGCACGCAGCTCGCAGGCGCCGGTCGCGATGCAACCGAAACCGGCCCTCGCGGCGTCGCCGCCGGCAACCGCCAGCGCCCAATCCACGGCCGTGAGCGGCGACGCTATCGAGCTTGCACTCTGGCAATCGACGACGACGCAGGGAACCCAATCAGCCTACGGCGAATACCTGCGCCAGTACCCATCCGGCCATTTTGCCGAGGCCGCCAAGGCGCAGATCGAAACATTGAAGCGTGCTCAGCAAAGTGACACCACAGCGCTGGCGCCGGCACACGTCCCGGCCATTCCACCGCGGCTCGCCCAAGGGATCTCGTTCGAATGTCCAAAGCCCGGAACGATCATTGCATTCTCCGACGGCCAGCGACTCACCTTTGGCAACCGAGCGGGTTATCGGTGCCAAGCCGTCGGCAAGGATGGCAAAGAGGCAGACGAATATGCCGGGCTCGTTTCCATGTCTGCGCTTCCGTCGCTGGCCGCCGCTGATCTCGAGAAATTCTGGCCGCTCAAGGAACACGCGGAGCTTGCCTTTGAGACGCGTTCTCCAGAGTTCTTCTCGGGCGCGTTTCAGCAAGACTGGGTGTCCAATCGGTATCGCGTCGTCGGCACTGAACACCTGCATCTCCCCGCCGGGGATTTCGACACGGTGCTCGTCGAACGGCACCTGCGAGCGCGCAACTTCGTCGAGGACATCGACGTGACCCAAAGGCTTTGGTACGCACCCAAAGTCGCCTATGTCGTGAAGATTGAGACGGACCGGGGGCGCTCGATGTACGTGCAGGGAGCACTTCCCGCTCACGTCGAGGCGACAGAAATAACGCTCCCCTAGCCAATTCAGCCGGTCCCGGTGACTATCCCGTCCGTGTCGACAACCCCGGAGCCGGACGAACAGCCACCACCTTGAACGCGTGCTCCGCGTGCGCGCCCCCGCGGACGGAGACATACTCGCCCATGCGGAACTTGTGCTCAGGAAAGCGATGCAGCGGCTCGTCCTCGGGGCCGCCGGGCTCGTAGGTGATGAGCCAGCGGCCACTTTGATGCCTAACCTGGCCGACGGCATCGCCCTCACCTTCCCAGAAACGGTGCACCGTCGCCGCTTCCGGCGCCGCCTTTAGCGTTTTCTCGTCGATCCGTCCATCGGCGAGCAACGGCAAGACCATTTCATAGCCATGCCGCGTGCTGCCCTGCGGAAAATCGCGGCTGCGCGCGACCTCCAGACGGATACGCATCCACGTCATTGGTGGCCCTAATGCGCGATTAGGATCGGCAGCAGGCTCGTGCCCACCACCTCACGCGTGGTGCCCCCCAGCAGCATTTCGCGCCAGGGCGCCTTGCCGTAGCCGCCCATCACGAGCATGTCGGCGTTCTCATCGCGCGCCGCCGCCAGCAGCTGCTGGCCTTCCGCAACACCGTGGACCGGCGTCACATGACGTATCGTGGCGGCAATGCCGCGCCACGCGAGCGCCTCGACCAGCGCAGCTCCGACGGAGGCATCTGCCGCGCCGGCAGTGAGTACCGTCACGGCCTTGGCCTGGCGCAGGAACGGGAGCGCGCCCGACACGGCGCGCGCCGCCTCCACCGATCCGTTCCAGGCAATGGCGACGGAGACGCCGAGCTCCTTGGGCGGCTTCGCAGGCGCCAACAGCACAGGCCGACCGCAGTGCATGAGCGTGTCCTCGAGAACGTCGGTGTGGGGCTTGTCGACCACGCGGTCGGACCGGCCGAGCACCACGAGATCGAAGAGCCGCGCCCGCTGCGGCAGGAGGTCGCCGGTGAAGCCCGTCTCCTCGCGCCAGGCCGCGGTTGCCTGCGGCGTCACGGCGGCGCCAGGCTCGAGCGCTGGCGGCTCGGACCGCAGGGTCAATTTATGCGAGGCGATCGCCTGATCGAACTGCTGCTTGGCGCGCGCCGCCGCGTCGCCTTCCTCCTGCGCCGTGCGCTCGATCATGTCACCCACGACGGGCGAGCCGAAACCGTCACCGAAAGCGAGCACCGCCTGGCTCGGATCGGCGCGGACATGGAAGCCTTCGACGTGCGCCTCGAATCGACGCGCGAGCCGGCAGGCAAGCTCGGCAGCGCCTTGGCCAGCGGAACCGCCGCTCGCGGCATAGAGGATCGCGTGGATGCTCATGGCTCTGTTCTCTGGCAGGTCTTTGCCGTCATCGCAATGTCTCCATAGCCCGTATTAAGCGCGTCGGCTTTGAGCCAGGTCAAATTCGAATTCAGTGCTGGGCTTGCGATGCCCTCGGAAATGACTGGCGCGACTCCTCGATCCCCGCGGGATCCTGATGGATGATCACCTCGGTATGGGGGAACGCCTTGACCAGCGCCGCCTCCACCTCGTCCGAGACCCGGTGCGCTTCGGCGAGCGTCATGCCGCCGTCCATCTCCAGGTGCACCTGGATGAAGGCGGTGGGGCCCGCCGCACGGGTGCGAAGGTCGTGGACCGCGGTGACCTCCGGATGCGCCTGGGCGATCGCTCGGATGCGCGCGCGATCGGCATCCGGCAGCTCATGGTCCATCAGCTGCACCAGGGCCTTCTGCGCCACTTGCCAGGCACCGTAGATGATCCAAAGACCGATCGCGATGCCGAAGAGCGGATCCGCGTAGGCCCATCCGGTCATGGTCGAGACCACCAGCGCGAGGATGACGCTCGCGTTGAGAACGACATCCGAGCGGTAATGCAGCTCGTCGGCGCTCACGACCAGCGAGCCCGTGCGACGGATCACGTAGCGCTGATAGGCGACCAGCCCGAGCGTGACCGCGATCGCGATCGCCATCACCGCGATTCCGATGGTCGAATTCACGACTTGCGTCGGTTGCGCGAGGTGGTGCACGGCCTGGATGAAGAGGAACACGGCCGAGCCGCCGATGAAGGCGGCTTGGCCCAGGCCTGCGAGTGGCTCGGCCTTGCCATGACCGAAACGATGCTCGCGGTCCGCTGGCACGAAGGCCTGGCGCACCGCCATCAGGTTCAGGATCGAGGCGGCGGCATCGAGCACGGAATCGAGCAGGCTCGAGAGCAGGCTCACGGAGTCCGTGGTGATCCAGGCCACGAGCTTGATCGCGATCATCAGCGCGGCGACGGCGACCGACGCCGTGGTCGCGCGCCTCATGAGGCGCGCGCTGAGCGCGATCGTGCTGGCGGCCTCGGCGCTCACGGAAAGAGGCGCTCCTTTCGCCAGCCCTCCCCGGCCCGGCGGTAAACGATGCGGTCGTGCAACCGAAACGGCCGCTCATGCCAGAACTCGATGGCGACTGGCACGACGCGGAAGCCCGCCCAATGGGGTGGCCGCGGTACCGTGCCATTGCCGTAGCGGGCACTCACCTCCGCAACTCGGCGCTCGAGGTCCTCTCTGCTCTCCAGCAGGCGTGACTGGTCGGACGCCCAAGCGCCGATCTGGCTGTCCCTCGGACGCGAGGAGAAATAGGCATCAGCCTCGGCGTCGGTCGCGCGCTCGGTCGCGCCCTCGATGCGCACCTGGCGACCCAGCGACTTCCAGTGGAAGCAGAGTGCCGCGCGCGAAGTCACGAGCAGCTCGTCGGCTTTGCGGCTCTCGAAGTTCGTGTAGAACACGAAGCCGCGCTCGTCGGCGCCCTTCAGCAAGACCATGCGCACGGAGGGCGTGCCGTGACGCGTCGCGGTGGCAAGCGCCATAGCATTGGCGTCCCGCGGCTCCTTCTGGCGCGCGTCGGCGTACCAGCGCTCGAACTCCTCGAAGGGTTCCTTATAGGGACTGCGATCCACCGCCACCTCGCTGCCGATTGTCATGCCGGAGCCTCACCATAGACCGGGACGCGCGCCGAATCGACGACGGCGCCAGCGCGAGGAAAAGCGCGCCGATACGCGCCTTGATTGACAAGCTATTGTGACCCTTATAGCGTTTTGCGTCGATCAAACGTGCTTTGGGACCCGCCGCGCCCGCAATGCCGAGGGTCGAGGGTGTGACGTCGGTCTCTCGAAACCTGCGTCGATCTGCGATAGGAAACCCCGGCCATGACGATGTCGATGCGGCTCAAGCTCGCGATGACGCTGGCGCCGCTGGTGGGCGCCCTGGCGTTTGCGATGCCAGCGCAAGCGGCGCAGCCAGGTGGTGGCGGAACGCCGCACGTTCAAAGCAGTCCCCGCGGCGATTGGCACCACCGTGATTTCCACCACGATCACGATCGCTTCAGACACGATCACTTCGGCGTCGGTTTCGGTTTCTGGGATCCTTGGTGGGATTGGGGTCCCGCCGACTATTGGAGCTACTATTACCCCTACTACTATCCGCCCTACGACCCCGCCTATTACTCGGCTCCGCCAGCCCCGCCACCGGCTGCGGGCTACGCACCGAGCGCGGGCGCGCCCGCCCAGATCACCGGGGCGCCACCGCCGCAGTACTGGTACTACTGCGACAGTCCGCAGGGCTACTACCCCTACGTCCAGAACTGTGGCTCGAGTTGGCGGCAAGTGGCGGCGACTCCGCCTGCCGGGTCCGGCAACACGATCACCCCGACGTCAAAACCATAGGGAGTCCTCAGTGAAAAAGACCCATGTGATCGCCTGCGCGGCGATGGTGCTCCTCGGCGCCTGCACCCCGGCGCCGCAAGGGCCAACGGTCCCGGTGATGCCCTCCCCCAACAAGCCCCCTCAAGTGTTTCAGGACGATCAGGCGGTCTGCATGAACTATGCGCAGCAGGTGATCGGCCCCGCGCAACAGCAGCTGCAGAACCAGCAGGTCGGCAGCGCGCTGATCGGCACCGTGCTCGGCGCCGGCATCGGCGCCGC
>DATEGF010000224.1:0-5811 GCA_035280245.1 Allostellaceae bacterium | reverse complement strand
GAGATCGACCGGCCAGGGTTCGGCATAGGCGTGGGCCTCGAGCGGGAAGGAGAGCGGGTCGCTGTCGTGCTGGCCGATCTGCGTTGCGTAAAGCAGGCAGGTGTCGGCGACGCTGCGGCCCATCGGTCCCAGCACCGAGATCGGCGTCCAGCCGAGAGGGCAGCGCTCGGTCGCGACCAGGCCCGCCGACGGGCGGAAACCTACCACGCCGCAGAAGGCGGCGGGGATACGCAGGCTGCCGCCGGTATCGGACCCGGTGCAGGTCGGCAGCATCGAGGTCGCGAGCGCCACCGCCGAGCCGCCCGACGATCCCCCGCAGATGCGCGCGGGATCGAAGGGATTGCCGGTCGGTCCCCAGACGGGGTTGTTGGTGTTGGCGCCGGCGCCGAATTCGGGGACGTTGGTCTTGCCGACCACGATCGCGCCCGCGCGGCGCACAGCCGCCACCATGCGCTCGTCCTTCTCGGGGACGTAGTCTTTGTAGATGGGCGAGCCCCAGGTGGTCTTGAGGCCGCCGGTCTCGTTGAGATCCTTGATGCCGATCGGCAGGCCGTGGAGCGGGCCGAGGTCGTCGCCCGCGAGCACCGCCTTCTCCGCGGCCTTAGCCTCGGATTTGGCGCGGTCGATCGCTGTGGCGGTGATCGCATTGAGCGCGGGGTTCACCGCCTCGATGCGCTTGAGGCAACTTGCGAGCAGTTCCACCGGTGAGATCGATTTCCGGCCGATGAGCCGACGCAATTCCACCGCGCTCAGATCGCACAACTCAGTCATCTCGACCTTCCTGGTACCAACTCTAAGATCACAGGGAGACAGTGAGGCAGCGAGATAACGAGCTAACGATGCCTTGGAGCGTGAGCCGCCATAGGTCGCCGTGAGCTCGGCCTCTCACTGCCTCGCCGCATCCCTGTTCGCCTTCCTTATCGTATCTGTATCCGCGAATTGTGTTTCAGGGTATTAGCTGTGTCCTTCCAGCGTCGCCACGACGGCGTCCGCGAACTGCTGCGTGCTGGCTTTTCCGCCGAGGTCCGGCGTCAATGCCTTGCCGCGCGCGAGCGTCGCATCGACCGCGGCCTGCATCGCCTCGCCCGCGCGAACCAGGGCGGCATCGCCCCGCCGCTCGGCGAGCCATGTGAGCAACATCGCGGCCGACAGGATCTCCGCGGCGGGGTTTGCGATGCCCTTTCCCGCAATGTCCGGCGCGGAGCCGTGCACGGCCTGGGCCATCGCGAGCCGCTCGCCGGCATTGAGGCCGGGTGCCATGCCCAAGCCACCGACCAACCCCGCCGCCTCGTCCGAGAGGATGTCGCCGTACATGTTGGTCGTGACGATCACGTCGAAATGCGCGGGCTTCAGGATCAAATGCATCGCGGCGGCGTCGATGTGGAAATCGTCGACCGCGATTTCCGGGAAATCGCGCGCGACCTCGCGGCAGCAATCCAGAAACAACCCGTCGCTCCGGCGCAGCACGTTCGCCTTGTGGACGAGGCTCACGCGCCGCTTGCGCTTGCGGGCGCGGGCGAGCTCGAAGCCGGCGCGGGCGATGCGCAGGCACGCCTTCCGCGTGATCACGCGCACCGAGAGCACCGTGTCCGCGTCGGGCCGGAGCTCGCCGTTGCCGTCGAGCAGGTTGCGGTCGGCGTAGAAGCCCTCGGTGTTCTCGCGCATCACCACGAGATCGACGTCCTTGGCGACCGACGGCACGCCAGGTCGGCTCCGCGCGGGCCGCACGTTCGCGTAGAGATCGAAATTCTTGCGGAGGTAAGCGCTGGGATTGGCGGTCTTGGGGTCGAAGATGTCGTAGACATGCGTCGTGAGCGGGCCCAGGAGCACGCCTTCGGCGCTCTTGATCGCTGCCTCGGTCTCCGCGGGGATGGTGCGGCCCTGCTGCTCGAGCGCCACGAGGCCGATCGGCTTGGGCACGAGCTCGACGGCGGCGTTGGCGTGTCGGAGCGCCGTCTCCATGACGCGGCAGGTCGCCGCGACGATCTCCGGCCCGATGCCGTCTCCCTCCAGCACGACGATGCGCGGCGGCATGATGGCTCCTGTTGTTGGCACGCATTATAAGAGACTGACGACGCCGGCACAGGCGCATTGACGCATGCCAGCCGGGCCTTTTACCGTCGGCGCCAGAGGCCGAGCGAGGCATCAGGGAGGCGAGCCATGACGGGTCGAACCATCACTATCAAGGCGAAAGACGGCGGGACTTTTCGCGGCTATCTCGCCACACCCGAGAAGGGCAGCGGCCCCGGCATCGTGCTCTTGCAGGAGATCTTCGGGATCAACGCGTATATCCGGAGCGTCGCCGATTACTATGCCGAGGAAGGCTATGTCGTGCTGGCGCCGGACCTGTTCTGGCGCATCGAGCCCGGCATCGAGCTGGGCTTCACCGGCGCCGACCGCGAGCGCGCCTTCGAGCTCTACGGCAAGTTCAACGTCGAGAAGGCCGTCGAGGACATTGGCGCCACCGTCTCGGCGCTCCGCGGCCTGCCCGAGTGCAAGGGCAAGATCGGCGCTCTCGGCTTTTGCCTCGGCGGCCTGCTCGCCTATCTCTCCGCCGCTCATGCGGGCGTCGACTGCGCCGTCTCTTATTACGGCGTCGGCATCGAGAAGCGACTCGGCGATGCCGCGAAGGCGAAGTGCCCGATGGTCTTCCACATGGGCGCCCTCGACAAGTTCACGCCGCCCGAGGTGGTCGAGCAGATCCGCGGTGCCTTCAAGGGGCGGAGCGACGTCGAGATCTATGTCTACCCGGGCGCGGACCACGCCTTCGCGCGAAAGGGCGGCGACCACTTCGACAAGCCCGCCGCGATGATGGCGCATTCGCGCTCGATCGCGCTCTTCCGCAAGGTGTTGGGTCCGCACTACGACCTGAGCGCGCTCTGGGAGCAGCATTGCTACTTCGAGTTCGCGACCCGCGACGTGCCCGCCACCATGAAGACCATGGTGGCCGAGCCCTATGTCAACCACGTCCCCACCATGACCGGCGGCGTCGGCTTCAAGGAGCTGAGCCGGTTCTACAAGAACCATTTTGTCAATTCGAACCCAGCCGATACCAAGCTCATCCCGATCTCTCGAACGATCGGCGCCGATCGTGTGGTCGACGAGATGATCTTCTGCTTCACCCACGACCGCGAGATCGACTGGATGCTGCCGGGCGTGAAGCCCACCGGGAAGTATGTGGAGGTGCCGCTGGTCGCGATCATCAATTTCCGCGGCGACAAGCTCTATCACGAGCACATCTACTGGGATCAGGCCTCGGTCCTGGTGCAGGTCGGCCTGCTCGATCCCAAGCTGGTGCCGGCGGCGGGCGGCGAGACCTCGAAGAAGGTGTTGAACGAGACCCGTCCCTCCAACACCCTGATGAAGCGCTGGGCGGAGAGCGCGAACGCCTGAGAGGGAGACACGAGCGATGATGCAGAGCGACCACCGCGGCCTCGGCCGGCTCATCGAGCCCGACCGCGTGCACCGCAGCGTCTACACCGATCCCGCGATCTTCGAGCGGGAGCTGGAGACGATCTTTCACAAGGTCTGGACCTATGTGGGGCACGAGAGCCAGGTGCCGAAGCCCGGCGACTACTACACCATGCTGATCGGCCGGCAGCCGATGGTGATGGTGCGGCACCAAGACGGCACGATCCACATGCTCTACAACCGCTGCGCCCATCGCGGCGCCATGGTGTGCGGCGCGCTCCATGGCAACACCGGCAAGACCTTCACCTGCTCCTATCACTCGTGGCAATACCGCACCGACGGCACGCTCGAGAGCATTCCGCTGCCCAAGGGGTATGAGGGCACGCGGCTCTCGCCGGGCAGCCCCGAGTGCAACATGAAGCGCGCGGCGCGGGTCGGGAATTATCGCGGCTTCGTGTTCGCGAGCCTCGCCGAGGACGGTCCGTCGCTCCTCGAGTGGCTGGGCGATGCCAAGATCGCCTTCGACGACATGTGCAACCGCGCGCCCGAGGGCGAAGTCGAGGTCGTCCCGAATTGCTTCCGTGTGATCCAGCACTCCAACTGGAAGATCTTCCTGGAGAACCAGCTCGACGCGTTGCACCCGTCGGTGACGCACGAGTCCACCGGCCGCGCCGCGCTCGAGGTCGAGCACGACATCGAGAAGAAGAACGGCAAGGCGCCGCTCGACTATCACTACCTCTCGGCGTTCACGACGCCGTTCCACAAGTGGGATACGGTGCAGACCGTGAACTACCCGAACGGCCACTGCATCCTGCAGGGCTATATGGGTTTGCGGCCGCAGGACCCGGACACGCTCGCCTACGAGGCGGTGATGCGGAAGCACTATGGCGCCGCGCGCACCGAGGAGATCCTCGGCGTCAACATCCATCACGTGCTGCTCTATCCCGGCCTCTCCGTGCAGTCGCCGCTGCAGCAGCTCCGCGCGGTGCGGCCGATCTCGGTCGATCGGACGCTGACGGAGATCTGGCATTTCCGCCTCAAGGGCGCGCCCGAGGCGATCTATCGCCGCGCGCTCGGCTATTACAACCTCGTCAACTCGCCCTCGACGATGGTGAACGCCGACGACCTCGAGAATTTCTGGCGCTGCCATCAGGGCCTGGCGTCCGAGGGTGGCGACTGGGTGAGCTTCCACCGCCACGCCGGCCAGGACGAGGAGAAGGCCGGCGGCGTGATCATGTCGCGCTGGGGCACCAGCGAGGCACCCATGCGCAACCAATTCCGCGCCTGGACCCACTACATCGCGGGAGGCCGCTGATGGCGCGGCGGTCGAAGCGACCCCAGCCGCGCCGCAAGCGCGCGAGCGGCGCGAAGCCGGCGCCGACGAAGCGCATCGCGGCGAAGGTGAACGGCGTCCATGACACGCTCCGCGAGGTCGAGCAGTTCCTCTATCGCCAGGCGGAGCTGCTCGACGAGAAGCGCTGGGAGGACTTCATCGGGCTCTTCGCCGCCGACGGCATGTACTGGATGCCGGCAGCACCCGAGCAGACCACGGGCGATGGCGTGCCCTCGATCTTCTACGAGGACCGCAACCTCATGACGGTCCGCATGAAGCGCGTGACCCATCCGCACGCCTGGTCGCAATCGCCGATGTGGGGCACCAGCCACCTGGTCTCGAACGTCGCGATCGAGCGCGAGGATCCACGCACCGGCGAGCTCACGGTGCGCTCGCGCTTCCACATGATGGAGTTCCGCCGCGATGCATCCCGCCACTTCGCCGGCACCTACCGGCACCAGCTCGTCCGCGAGCACGGCAGCTACCGCATCAAGCTCCAGCGCGTCGACATGGTGAACGGCCAGGGGCCCTACGACTATGTGCTGCAGGTGTGGGTGTGATGATGGATGAAGGTCGTGCGTCCTTCGACTCACGGCCCTTCGGGCCGTGGTTCAGGATGAGTGACTTCGGAGATTACGGAAAGAAAAGTCCTTCATCCTGAGCCGCCCGCGCGAGCGGGCGAGTCGAAGGACGCAACGATTTACCCGACGACCGGGTCTCTCTCAGTTGGTTCGTGGCGGCGCGATCGCTTTGTCCGCGATGCGGAGAGCGTCATCGATGCCCTCGCAAACCCAGTCCAGCTCGTCCTTCGTCACGACCAGAGGCGGCACCACCCAGATGCCGAATTTGTCCGAGGGGACGTAGATGTCGCGCTTGTGGAAGAGGTAATCGGAGACGTCTTTCACGATCGTGCGTGAATATTTCTCCGTCGCGCGCCGGAGCGGCTCCTTGGTCCGGCGATCCTTGACAAGCTCCATCGTCCAGAAGAGGCCGAGGCCGCGGGCGTCGCCGACGCTCGGGTGTTTCGCCGCGAGTGCCCGCAGGCGGTCGCCGAGGTAGGCGCCCAG
>DATEGF010000223.1:0-2169 GCA_035280245.1 Allostellaceae bacterium | reverse complement strand
ACCGCGTCGGCGATCGCCTCGGCGGGCGGCGACCACCGGCGGACCCACTCCGCCGACAGGCGCGGGTCGCGATCCTCGCGGTCGCCATCGGCGCGAGCGTCGGCTACCAGCGGACGCCGCGGGTGCAGCTCGGCATGGCCGGCTGTCTCATCGACGTCGGGCTCTGGCAATTGCCCGAAGGCCTCCCGCGCCGGCTCGACGCGCTGTCCGCCGAGGAGCAGGCGGTCTATCGCTCGCACCCGCGCCTGTCGGTGGAGTGGATCCGCCGGTGGTCGCCGCCGGCCGAGGCGATCGCCGACGCGGTGCTGCAGCATCACGAGCGCGAGCAGGGCCAGGGCTTCCCGCAGGGCCTCCACGGCGCGGCGTCGAGCCAGGACGCCAAGATCCTGGGCCTGATCGACACCTACACGGGACTGACGATGCCGCCGCCGCCGCGGCCGCGGCTGAGACCGCACGAGGCGATCCGCGAGATCGTGCGCACCAAGCACGAGCTCTTTCCGTCCGGGCTGGTCAAGGCGCTGCTCTCGGAGATCTCGGTGTTTCCGCCGGGGACCCTGGTCCGTCTGAACACGGGCGAGGTCGGCCGCGTGACGGCGGTGAACCGCAATCACCCGCTGCGCCCGCGCGTCGAGATCGTGGCCGACGGCAAGGGCCAGCGCCTGGCGTCGCCCAAGACGACCGACCTGGCGGAGGCGCCGTTCCTCTACATCACGGGCGCGGTGGCGGAAGGCGGGCGGTGATCTGATGGCGCAGTACGAGATGAACCTGCGCGACTACTGGCTGATCGTGCGTCGCCGGCGCATGATCATCATCACGTCGACCGCGCTGGTCGCGCTGCTCAGCCTCGGCCTCGCCCAGAAAAAGGTTCCCAACTACCAGGCAACCACCGCGGTCAAGTTCGAGCAGTCGACCCAGATGTCCGGTCTGCTCGTGGAGGTGCTCTCCTACTCGAGCGCCGACTCAATCGAGACGCAGGTCACGCTGATCAAGAGCTATCCGATCCTCGAGTCGGTCGCCAAGCGGCTGGGGCGGCTGCCGGACATGAGTGCCGGCGGGGGGCCGCGCGACGCGAAGGCCTACTGGGCCGTTCTCGACGCGATCAACGGCAAGCTCCGGGTTGCCCGGGTGCCGAGCACGAGCATCCTGGAGATCACCGCGATCTCGCCGAATCCGCGCGAGGCGCGTGACCTCGCCAACGCCACCGCCGAGGCGTACCGCGAGTTCAACAAGTCGCAGCGGAACTCTCGCGTCTCCGAAGCCCGGCGGTTCATCGAGAGCCAGCTCAAGGACGTCGAGTCGCGATCCCGGCGCACCGAGGCAGAGATCTGGGCATTCCGGGAGGCCAACCGGATCATCGCGCCCGGCGCCGAGTCCACGGTGCTGCTCGCGGTCTTCACCCAGGTGCGAGGGGAGATCGAGAAGACGCGCCAGCAGCGGATCGAGCTCGAGGCGATCCAGGATCGGCTGAGCCGTGTCGACGCGGCGCGCGCGTCGGAGCGCATCTTCATCGAGACCACCAATCCGGCGATGCAGAAGCTCCAGACCACGTACTCGGAGCTTCTCCTCGAGCGGAACAACCTGGCCCTCGAGGTGACCAGCCAGCATCCGCGCCTGCAGGCGATCGACGACCGCATGGCCGAGATCCGCGCCGAGATGCGGCGCGAGGTCGGGGCGCAGATCGCGATGCTGCGCGGCCGCGAGGAGCTCTTGAACCGGCAGATCGGCGAGCTGCAGCAGAAGAACCGCGAGCTGCCGTCGGTCGAGCTCAATCTGCAGCGGCTCCAGCGCGAGGCCAAGACCAACGACGAGCTCCTGACGTTGCTGAAGACGAAGCACCAGGAGGCGTTGATCAAGGAGGCCGAGCAAGGCGACGAGGTGGCCATCGTGCGCCCGGCCACGGAGCCGGACGCGCCCCTGGGCGGCGAGATGCTGAACACGTTCATGATCGGCGCGCTGGTGGGCCTGGCGGTGGGCCTGGTGCTCGCCTTCGTCCGGGAGAATCTCGACACGTCGATCGGCACCATCGAGGATGTCGAGGCGTACCTGGGCGTGCCGGTGCTCGGCGTCGTGCCGCACATCGACTCGCGCGAAACGGTGCAGCGCATTCTCGAGCGCCGCCCGGCGCTGGCCCAGATCGATCCCGAATCCCTGCTGAGCCATTCGCTACTC
>DATEGF010000222.1:0-18960 GCA_035280245.1 Allostellaceae bacterium | reverse complement strand
CCGGCATAGTTCTTCATGGCTGCTCTCCGATGGCTGGGTTTCTGATCTGGGGCTGCCTCGTGCATGACCCCGTAACCAGTGTCCGGAGGGCAGCCACCTCCGCAAGGGCCGCCCCAATCACGCCATCTGAGCAAGCGAGCGGAGCGAGCGCGTCGAAGGACGCGCGGTGCCTATACGAGCGAGACCACTGACATCAGCGGGACAATAATTCCTTGAGCGCCTGGTCGAGGAAGCGGAAGTCCGCGGGGTTCACGACGGGATTGCCGGCGCGGTGACCCCAGATCGAGGGGATCGTCCGCAGCTCTGCGCGCTTCATGCTCTCGACTTCGAGCGCATTGTCGGCGACCGTGAAATAGAGGTCGGTCTCGGACGGCATGATGAAGGCGAGCGCCTTGATCGCGCCGAGCGCGGCCTTGAAATCGCCGCCATAAAGCGGATTGCGGCTGATATCCGCGTGCTGCCAAGTCCAGAGCATCGCCAGGAGATCGTTCGCGTCGTTCTTGAGAAATCCGCCTTCCCAGCTGCTCACCAGGAAGTCCTCGAGCGACGAGTAGCCGATCGTCTTGTAGACCTCCTGCCGATAGAAAGCCTGCGACAGGCCCCAGCCCGCATAGACGCGCGCGAATGCGCGCAGACCGCGCACCGGTTTCTCCCAGAACCAGCCGTCGCGATAGGCGGCGTCCGCAGTGAGCGCCGCCTTCACGCCCTCCAGGAAGACGAAATTGTGCGGCGCGCAGCGGGCGGCGCCGCAGATGCAGGCGATTCGCTCCACCATGTCCGGGAAGAGCGCACCCCAGTGATAGGCCTGCATCCCGCCCATGGAGAAACCGACAACGAGCTTGATGCGCGCGGCGCCGAACACCTCGGTCATCAGCCGCTGCTGGAGCATCACGTTGTCGTACATGGTGACGTTGGGATATCGGCCGCGATCGAACGGCAGCGGGAGATTGCTGGGCGAGGACGAGAGGCCGTTGCCCAGCATGTTCGGGATCACGATGAAGTAGCGGCCGGGATCGAGCGCGTTTCCCGGCTTGATCGGCCACTGCGTGTCGACGTGCTGCGCGCCGTAGGACGTGGGGTAGACGATGATGTTCGACTTATCCGGCGCGAGCTCGCCGAAGGTCTTGTAGGCGATCTTGGCGCCCCTGAGGGTGATGCCCGACTGCAGCACGACGTTTCCCGCCTCGAAGATCTGATAGTCGGTCATGCGCTGCAGCCTTCTCATTCCGCGGACGCACCTATGATACCATCGCGTCCGGGAGCGGATAGCGAAACAGCAGCCCATTCATGACGGCCTTCCCTGCAGCGCGAGAGAGCCGGCGGCAGCGCGCGATCGACCTCGGTCAGATCGCCCTGCTGCTCGGTGGCGCGCTCTGGCTGGTGGTGCACGGCGCCCGGTCGATGCACTACAACTGGCAATGGTATCGCGTGCCCGACTATGTCCTGCGCGTCGTCGACGGCTCGCTCGTCTGGGGTCCGCTGGCGAACGGACTTCTCGTCACGCTCGAGATCAGCGCGCTCGGCCTGGTCCTCACCATGGTCATCGGGTTGGTCACGGCGGTGCTGCGTCTCTCGCGGTCCTTCGCGGGGCGGCTGCTCGCGACGGGCTATCTCGAGCTGATCCGCAACACGCCGCTGCTGGTGCAGCTCTATGTCTTCTATTTCGTGCTGGGGCCGATCCTCGGCATCGGGCGGTTCTGGACCGGCGTGCTCTGCCTCGCCTTCTTCGAGGGCTCCTACGCCGCGGAGATCGTTCGCGGCGGCATCCTGTCGGTCGCCAAAGGCCAGTGGGAGGCAAGCCAGAGCCTCGGGCTCAGCCGCTACGCCGGCTTTCGCACCGTGATCCTGCCGCAGGCGATGCGGCTCATGCTGCCACCGCTCACGGGCCAATCGGTATCGCTCATCAAGGACTCCTCGATCGTCAGCGTGATCGCGATCTTCGATCTCACCAGCGAGGGCCGCAACGTCATCTCGGATACCTTCATGAGCTTCGAGATCTGGTTCACCGTGGCGGTGCTCTATCTCGTGCTGACTGTCTCTCTGTCCGCGCTCGCGGGTTGGGTCGAGCGGGCGATGCGCCGGCATGTTTGAGAGCGCGTCCACGCCCGGCGCCCGACGCCTCAAGATCGGATGGCTCGACCTCGTCATCCTGGCGGTCGTCGCGGGTTTTCTGGTCTTCGTCGCGTACCGGATCGACAACGTCCTGCAGTACAAATGGCGCTGGGACCGCACCTTCGCCTTCATCATCCGCTGGGATCCGAAGCGCGGCGAGTGGGTCACCAATCTTCTGGCGCAAGGCCTGTTCACGACCGTGCGGCTGACGATCTGGGGCATGCTGCTCGCGACCCTGATCGGGACCGTCGGCGGCATCTGCCGGGTGAGCCGAACACTCCTGCCGCGGGTCATCTCCCGGCTCTATGTCGAGCTCGTGCGCAACATCCCGCCGCTGGTATTCGTCTTCATCATCTATTTCTTCGTCAGCGGCCAGATCGTGGCGTTTCTCGGCGTGGACCGGTTCGTCGCGAGCGCGTCGCCGGTGACGCGCGACGTGATCGGCGTGCTGTTCGATCAACCGAAGCTGTTCGCCAATTTCATCACCGGCCTCATCTGCTTGTCGCTCTTCGAGGGCGCCTACGTGACCGAGATCGTGCGCGCCGGCATCGAATCGATCGAGCCAGGCCAGTGGCAGGCCGCGCAAAGCTTGGGGCTCACGCGCTGGAAGACCTTGCGCCTGGTCGTGCTGCCGCAGGCGCTCGCGCGCATCCTGCCGGCGCTCGCGGGTCAGCTCATCAGCCTGATCAAGACCTCGTCGATCGTATCGCTGATCGCGATCCAGGAGCTGACCTTCCTGGCCGGCGAGGTCGCCGTCAGCACCAGCAGCGTGTTCGAGGTCTGGATCGTGGTCGCGGTCATGTATTTCGTCATCTGCTTCGCGTGCGCCCGGCTCTTCGGCGTGCTCGAGCGCAAGCTCGCGGTGGCGCGCGCGGCCTGATAGATTTCGCGTCGACGGAATGGAGCGAGGTGGACCGATGACGCTGGCGGGTGCGGAAGAGATTCTCGGATCGGGCGTCGCGGCTGCGCTCGCCCGGCCGATCGAGACGGCACGCGGCCTGCCCAGCAGCGCCTATACCAGCCAGGCCTTCTTCGACCTGGAGCAGCGTCGGCTCTTTCCAAAGACCTGGGTCGGCGTCGCCTTCGCCGACGATATTCCCGGGTGCGGCGACGCCATGCCCGCGACCGTCGCCAATGTGCCGGTGGTGCTCGTGCGCGACGACGCGGGCCAGGTGCGCGCGTTCCACAACGTGTGCCGCCATCGCGCCACCATCGTGCTGGAGCGGCCGGCGAAGGGCCTCAACAGCCTGCAGTGCCCCTATCACGCCTGGACCTACGGCCTCGACGGCGCGCTCAAAGCCGCACCCTTCTGGGACGGCACCAAGAACACATCGAGGGCGCCGCTCGACCGGGCTGCGAATGGCCTGGTCCCGGTGCGCTGCGGCGTCTGGAACCACATCGTCTTCATCAATCTCGACGGAAAAGCCGCGCCGCTCGAGGACTATCTCGGGCCGGCGACCCGCGCACTCGCGGATGTCGACGCGAGCGCGCTTCGCCTGAGCTTCCGCTTCACCTGGGACTTCAAGGCCAATTGGAAGATGGTGAACGACAATTGGGAGGTCTATCACCACGTGTGGGTGCACGAGGGCGTGTTCGACAAGATGTCGGACGAGGTCAACCTCGACACCGGCGAGACCTATACGGAGATGAAGCCCGACGGCAACGTGCTGATCCTGCGCCGCAAGCGGAGCGCGCCGACGCGTCCGCCCTCGGCGCCGCTCGCGGGCTACTCGATGCCGACGATCCCGTTGAAGCCCGGCGTATCGCACTTCGCGGGATGCACGGGGGCGATCCTGCCGAACACCACGGTCACGATGGGCATCAGCGGCTACTCGCCCGCGATCTACGAGCCGATCGCGCCGGGCGTGACCCGCGCCCACATGGCTTGGTACTTCCTCGGTGACGCCGCGACCTCCGAGGAATTCGCGGCGGCCCGGGGCCGCGTCATCGATCGCTGGCTCGGGCCCTCTCGCCGCTTCGAGGACCGCACGGGCATTCGCAGCCAGGACCACCACTGCTTCGAGTTGCAGCAGGCGGCCCGATCCTCACCGGTCGCGGACAGCGTGCAGTTCTCTCCGAGCTGGGAGGTGAACGTGCACTACTTCCAGAAGTGGCTGCTGGCCCAGCTCGCCGCGTGATTTTGCCGCCGGGTGCCGATCAGTTCGGCACCAGATCGGCCCAGGCCGCGCTCTTGAACCAGTAGTCGTGGCGCTGCTCGAGCCAGAGGTCGGCGGTGTGATACTCGATCCAGCTGTCGAGGAAGCTCTGGGTATCGAGATCGCCCTTCCGGATGGCGAAGGCGTCGGCATTGGTGGTGAGCAAGCGCTCGAACGGGACGAAGACCACATCGGGATATTTGGCTCGCAGGAGGTAGGGCCGCGGCGGCTGCGCAGAGGCCGCGTGGGCGTTCCCGTTGATCACTTCCTGGTTCGCGAGCTGCTCGTCGTCGAACAGCCTGAGCGTCGCCTTGGGGAAAAGCCGCTTCACCATGAGCTCGCCGGTGCTGCCGCGCCGAGCGGCAAGCGTCACGTCTGGCTTATCGAAGTCCTCGAGCGTCTTGAAGCTGCCGGCGAGCTTTTTATTCGCAAGAAGAGTGGCACCCGAATGCGCATAAGGGTTGCTGAAGTTGATCGTGAGGGCGCGCTTCGGCGTGATGGTGAGCCCGGTCGCGATCATGTCGAACTTGCCGGCGATCAGGGCGGGGATGATGCCGTCGAACGCGGTCGGCACCAGGTCGACCTCGACGCCCATGTCCTTCGCGATCTGCTTGGCGACGTCGACTTCCCAGCCGATGAGCTCGCCGTTCTTGTCGCGCATCGCCCAGGGCACGAAGGTCGACATGCCCACCAGCAGCCGGCCGCGTTTCACGATCCCCTGTATCGCGCTTTCTCCGGCGGCCGGAGCGTCCTGGGCCTGCGCGGCCGAGATGACGCTGACGGCAGCGGTTACTGGAATCCCCGTGAGTAGTGCCCGGCGCGGTGTCATGGCTTGCCCCCTGGATTTTTGTGGCGACAACTCCTGCGATCGACCGCCAAGCCGCCATCAACGTGCGGCCGGCTGGATTGACGATAACATCGCGGTCCGAACGCGGGCAATGCGCTCGCACCCCGTGATGGTTCCAGGCGGCGCCTCGATGGTCCCGCTCGTCGGCGAGATCAGGTGGACCCGTCTTTCTCGTCCGAGTAGTAGCCGACCGTGTCTCCCTCGGTGTCGACGCCAAGGCCGTTGAGCACGCGGTTCGAGTAATTGAAGTAGGCGCATACCTGGTTGACCTCGAGGATCTCGCCGTCGTCGGCGCCCTCGGCGCGGCACGCGTCGACCGCCGAGCGCGTGATCTCGCCGGGGGCGCGCGTGAGGGTTTGCGCGTACTCGATGAGCGCGAGTTCCTTGCCGGTGAATGCGCGCTCCGGCGCTCCCGCGCGCAAGGCCTTGAGAATTTGCTCGGCGCGCCGCTCGTCGCCGAGGAGATTCCGGGCATTGGTCCAATGATGCGCGAAGCTGTAATCGCAGCGGTTCACCAGGCTGGTGGCGACCGCCACGCACTCCAGGAACCACAGCGGCAGCTTGTTGTCGGGGTGATGCAGCACGCTGCGATAGAGCGCGACGTGCCCCTCCATGGTGTGCGGCCGCAGGCTGTGGACCCGCATGACGTTATCGACCGTCCCGTGTGGCGTCTTGACCTTATCGTAGGCCTGCTTCAGCGGACCGGTCGCGTCCGCCAGCGGCACCATGCGAATCCATGCGCCCATCGCCCCCTCCTCAAACGTCGCCCTGCCGAGACGATCCTCTAGCACAGGAAGCGCTCGCCAAACCGGGTAAAACTTGCTCCAATCGCTGACCGAGACTTGCGGAGGCAGTTGAGCGTGAACGACACGGCCGATCGCTCCGGACAGACCTATAACGGATATCACCGCCTCCTCGACGCGCGGGAGGATGTCGAGCTCACGCACGTCGGCCCGAGGACGCCCTGCGGCGAATACATGCGCCGCTTCTGGCAACCGGTGGCGATGACCGAGCAGATCCGCGACGTGCCGATCGTGGTGAAGGTGCTCGGCGAGGAGCTCGTGCTGTTCCGCGATCTCAGCGGGCGCATCGGCCTCCTGCACAAGCACTGCAGCCACCGGCGGGCGTCGCTCGAGTACGGCATTCTCGCCCAGAACGGCATCCGCTGCTGCTACCACGGCTGGCTCTTCGACATCGACGGCCGCATCCTCGAGACGCCCGGCGAGCCCGAGAACAGCCCCATCCGGAACTCGCTCTGCCACGGCGCCTACCCGACCCTCGAGTACAAGGGCCTGGTCTTCGGCTATCTCGGGCCGCCCGAGCACAAGCCGGAGTTCCCGGTGTTCGATACCTTCGAGCTGCCCGGCAACGATCTCGTGCCCTACTCCATCGACTATCCCTGCAACTGGCTGCAGGTCGCCGAGAACCCGATGGATCCCTTCCACAGCGTGTTCTTGCACACGCGGGTGACGCGGGCGCATTTCAATCCCGCCTGGGGCGCATTGCCCGTGGTCGACTGGCACAAGATGGAGGACGAGGCTGGCATCTACCTCACCAACACCCGGCGATGGCGCGAATACGTCTGGGCGCGCACGGCGGAAGTGATCATGCCGAACTTCGCGCAGCCGCCTGACATCTACCAGGACCCCGACCGCGAGAAATTCTTTCCGCGGGTCGGCATCAGCAAATGGACCGTGCCGACCGACAACACCAGCTGCAAGATCATCGGGTGGCGGCACTTCCACGAGACGCTCGATCTCGGCGGCAAGGGCGATCGCAGCAAAGTCGGCCTCAACAAGATCGATTTCCTCGGACAGACCGGGGTCGAGCGGAGCCACGAGGAAGGGCAGCGCATGCCCGGCGACTACGAGGCGCAGGTCGGCCAAGGTCCGATCACCATCCACGCCGGCGAGATGCTCGGTCGCACCGATACCGGCGTCGCCATCATGCGCCGCATGCTCCGGCACGGCATCCGCGACGTACAAGCCGGCAAGGCGCTGCCGACCCTGCCGCGCAACGCCGACGGACGCATTCCCACCATGGCGGGCGATGTCATCCTGAGATACCCGGTCTCGAACAGCGATGATCTGGCGGTGCAGCGCGACATCGGCCGCCGCGTCGGCGAGGCGGTGGCGGCGACGCGTCTGTTGGCCCACGGCGAGCGCCAGGCCGAGATCGAGCGGCGGATGCGGGCGCTCCTCGCCTAGCGGAACACCGAAGCCCTCAGCTCGGTCGGCGGTAGGTGAAAGCCTTGTTGAACCGTGAGACGATATACTCCCCGCAAGTCACCGGCGGATACAGCGCGGCGCCTTCCGGCCGAAGGTCGCGCGGGTCGATCACGGTGTCGAAAGCCGGATCGAAGAAGAGGGCCATCGAATAGCGGGCGCGCCCCGAGGAATTCACCACGCGGTGCGGCGTCGAGCGGAAGCGGTCGTTTGTCCAGCGCGCCATCAGGTCGCCGACGTTGACCACGAACGTGCCGGGGATCGGCACCGCCGTCACCCACTCGCCCGAGCGAGCGCGCACCTGCAACCCACCGGTCTCGTCCTGATTGAGCAGAGTGAGGCCGCCATAATCCGTATGGGGTGCCACGCCGAACTGGTCGCCGCCGCTGTCGGGCGGCTGCGGCGGATAGTAGATCAGCGAGCCACGCGCCAGCGGCTTGGCGAACCGCTCGCGAAAGAAATCGGCATCGAGGCCGAGGCTCACCGCGAAGCCACGCAGCAGGCTCCGCGCGCACGCCATCGCCGCGTTGGCATAGTCCGTAAGGCCGGCGGCGAGCTCCGGCAGCTCCGCCGGCCACTGGTTCGGCCCCATCAGCGGTTTTCCCGCGGCGACATCGGGATCGTCGAGACCGAGCTCGGGGCCCCAGATGAAGCTCTCCTTGAGATCGACCCGCGCTGTCTCGTACATGCGCGCGCCGCCGACCGCCAGGAAGCCGCGGTGGATCGCGTTGATGCGAACGCGCTGCTTCGTCTCTGTTGGCAGCGCGAAAAACCGCCGCGAGAGGATGTAGGCACGCTCGATGAGCGGCTGGGGCACCTCATGATTTCGCACATAGAAGAAGCCCACGGTCTGCGCGGCATGCAAAAGGGCCTGCCCCACCTCGGCAACTGCCGCGCCATCTCCGCCGGCGAGCGGCCGCATGTCGATTACGGGAATGCTGTCGGCGCCAATCGCCGTCGCGGGCGCATAGCTCAAGGCACACTTCCCTCCGGAAACCCCACTGTTCGATAGTCGAACAACCCGGCCACGGCGTCGACGGCTTTTTATAACCTCACTGGTCGAACCCGATGGTCGACAGCGAAGCAGATGCGGTATTGAAAGAGGCCAACAGGGAGTATGTCTGCCATGCCTCCGACCGAGAAGACCGCGCGCGGCGTCAGCCTGGTGACCGGCGCGAGCAGCGGCATCGGCACGGCGATTGTCGAGAAGCTGATCGCGGACGGCTGGAAGGTCATTGCAGCGGCGCGCCGAACCGAGCGACTGGCGGCGCTCAGTAGCCGGCTCGGCCCCCGGTGCCAGGCGGTCGCGCTCGATGTGACCGATCCGGACTCCGTCTCGACGCTGATCAGTCGCTTGCCCGAGGATTGGCGGGCCATCCAAGTCCTCGTCAACAACGCGGGGCACGATCTCGGCGGCCGCACGACCTTCGATCATCAAGCGGTCGAGCATATGCTGTCCACGATCGAGACCAACGTGGCCGGCATCATGCGTGTCACCCACGCGATCGTGCCCATCCTCCTCGAGCGCAAGGACGGTCACATCGTCAACATCGGCTCGAATGCCAGCACCGCCGCCTATGCCGGCGGCACCGCTTACGTCGCGAGCAAATTCGCGGTCAGCGGCTTCGGCAAGGCGCTACGCCTGGATTACCTCGGCCGGATTCGCGTCACCCAGATTCTGCCCGGCACGGTGCAAACGGAGTTCGCCGAGGTGCGAAACTCCGGCGACAAGGCGAAAGCGGCGGCATTCTATGCGAGCTATGCCGAGTGCCTCCGGTCCGAGGATGTCGCCAACTGTGTCGCCTTCGCGCTCGACCAGCCTCCACACGTCAATATCGCGGAGCTTCTCGTCTTGCCGTCGAGATAAGAAAGAGATTTTCGGCACCCTTCAAGATCGCGCCACGCGCCAGACGCTCCCGAGAATGTCGAGCAAGCCGAGCAGGCGCGCCACATAGTGGTCGCGCACCACGAACACGCCGCCGGCGCCCTCGATCCACTGCCGCTCGAGGGCGTCGAGCAGTCGTTCGAGACGCCGCTGATGGAGTCCAAGACGCCGCTGCACCGGATCCGTCACGATCCCGGCAAACGCGCTGAGCGCCGCGGCGCCGAGCATCAATCCACCCGTGAGCCCGGCAACCAGCGCGGGTGACGCCGCCACCGGAAAAGCACCGTACCAGAGGGTCCCGAGAGTGCTGCCGAGCGGAAAGGATGAAATTGCGGTCTGCTGCGCGATGGCGGCGGCCAGCGCGGGACCGAGCGTCATGACACCCGGAGTGACCTGGTGCACACCGAGCGCACCTGTTCCCAGCATCGCGATGGTGGTGGCGACTTCGGCAGCGGCGGCGCGGGTTTCGGTGTAGGTCGCGAGTGCGGACTCGAGCCGGAGACGGAACTGAGGATCGTCGCCGCGGGGTGCGACGGCGGCAAGCGCCTGCCGGGCGAGCGCCTCGACCCGTGGCTCGGAAACGATCACCTCTGCAAGGGCGTCGCGCGAGGAAACACGGTTCCCGTGCCGCCATGGCAACTCCAGCAACTCCGTCATGACGAGCCAACGGATTTCCTGTCCGACCGCGGTCTGGAGCAACAAGTTGAGGGACCTCACCCGGTCGGCTGCCCGCCTTGCGCCAGCAGCCTGGAGTGCCGCGGCGGTGAGCCTGGACCCCGCATAGGGCACTGCCAACACCAGGTTCGCGGGCGCCCGCAGGAGATCCCAGCCGATGGCCTTTCTGTGCAGCGCTGCCGAGCCCGCGACGCTGAAATGTCGCTCGACGAACGGGGCAATCCGGACGTGCCGGTCACG
The DNA here is from genome assembly GCA_035280245.1 of Allostellaceae bacterium. Classification (GTDB taxonomy): domain Bacteria; phylum Pseudomonadota; class Alphaproteobacteria; order ATCC43930; family CGMCC-115725; genus DASZHJ01. The sequence continues at coordinate 8,820 of DATEGF010000222.1, read as the reverse complement.
GAAATAGCCGCGCATCGCCTCGGTCACCACCGATCTGGCGAACCCATCGCTACCCGCTGTCCACGTGTCGGACGAACCGAAATCGCTCATGCGGCGCCAATCGCAATGCTGAAAAAAGATCAACAGCCGCGGCCAAAATGAAGTCTACACGGGCAGCAAGGCAAAATCCGAGTGGACTGCTTGTCTGAGTCCGTCCCGCCCTGAAAGCTGCGGTGCACTACTGTGCCGCCGCGACCACGGATGCGGCGGGGGACAGCCGGAACCCCGCATACCCGCGCGCGGCGATGTCGTCGCACTTCCCCTTGTAGATGAGGAAGCCGCCGATATAGGGCATGAAGACGCGCGGCTTGCCTGGGACATTGGCGCCCACGTACCAGGAATTGGCTTGCGGATAGAGCGTCCGCTCACCGACCTCGCGGACGTGCTCGACCCATGCGTCCTCCGCCTCGACGGTGGCCTCGATGCTGCCGGCGTCGCGGCCGCGCAGATGCGCGAGGCAGGCGACAATCCAGTCGACGTGCTGCTCGATGGAGACGATCATGTTGGTGAGAACCGAGGGGCTGCCGGGGCCGGTGATCATGAACATGTTGGGAAAGCCCGCGGTCATCAGCCCGAGATAGGTCTGGGGACCCTCGGCCCATTTGTCTCGCAGCTTGAGGCCGTCGCGCCCGGTGATGTCGATCGCGAAGAGCGTGCCGGTCATGGCGTCGAAGCCCGTCGCAAAGACCAGGCTGTCGAGCGGGTAGCTCTGGGCGCGCGTGCGCACGCCATCCGCCGTGATCGCCTCGATGGGCTCGCTGCGGATGTCGACCAGCGTGACGTTATCGCGGTTGAACGTCGCGTAGTAATCGGTATCGACGCAGATGCGCTTGGTGCCGATCGGGTAGCCCTTCGGCGTGAGTCGCGCGGCAACCGCGGGATCGCGCACGATCGAGCGGATCTTCTCCCGCACGAAGTCGGCCGCGGTGTCGTTCGACTGCTGCTTCAGGATCAGATCGTTGAAGGCACCCAGGAACGGGATGCCGCCCGCTTCCCAGCGCGCCTCGTATTCACGCCGGCGCTCCTCCTCGGTGGCATCCAGCGCCGACTTGTCGTTGAGCACATAGCGAATGGCATTGCGAATGGCCATGGCGTCCTTGCGCCGCTCGGGATAGTTCTGCTTCCAGCCGCGCTCGTACTCCGCGGTCATCGGCCAGTTCTGCGCGGGCACGCTGAAGTTCGGCGTGCGCTGGAACACCGTGAGATGCTGCGCCTCGCGCGCGATCACGGGTATCGCCTGGATCCCCGAGGATCCCGTGCCGATGACTCCAACGTGTTGGCCGCTGAAATCCACACCCTCATGGGGCCAAGCGCCGGTGTGGTAGGTCTTGCCGCGGAAGCTCGAGATCCCCGGGATCTCCGGCAGCTTGGCGGTGGAGAGGCAGCCCGTCGCCATGACGCAATACCGCGCCCGGACGACGTCGCCGCGGTCGGTCCGCACCGTCCAATTTTGCGCCGCCTCGTCGAAGCTGGCGGCGGTGACCCGCGTCTCGAAGCGGATGTCGCGGCGCAGATCGAACCGATCGGCGACGTGGTTGGCATAAGTCAGGATTTCCGGCTGCGGCGCATAGCGCTCCTTCCAGGTCCATTCCTGCTGCAGGTCGTCGTCGAAGGAGAACGAGTACTGCATGCTCTCGACGTCGCAGCGCGCGCCGGGGTAGCGGTTCCAGTACCAGGTCCCGCCGACACCGCCGCCCGCCTCGAAGACGATCGCCGACATGCCAAGCCCGCGCAGCCGATGCAGCATGTAGAGCCCGGCAAACCCGGCCCCCACGATCACCACATCGACCGCCGCAACACCGCCCTCCGTCCTGGTCGCCTGCACGCCGGTCATCCTCATGATTTTGAGCCTGCGGACCAGGATACACGGGAACCGCCGGGAATAGGCGTGAAACTCGTAGAGCGGGCGCCGGCCTGCAGTCTCAGATTGTTTGAAGGGCTGGCGGCATGGTGCATAGTGGTGTCTAGAGTTTGGCGGTGAGACTGCCGCGCAGCCGAGGAGGACACACGATGACCGAGATCACGCGCAACTTCTCCCTCGAGGAGATGGACAAGCAGAGCCTGTTCCACCCCGCGACCTCGATCGTGGATCACCTCAAGAACGGGCCGATGATCGTCTCCGACGGCCGCGGCACGCGCGTCAAGGATCAGCGGGGCCGCGATCTCATCGACTTCGGCGCCGGCCTCTGGTGCGTCAACATCGGCTACGGGCGGACCGAGCTCGCCGAGGCGGCGAAGAAGGCCGTGCAGGAGCTCAGCTACTATCATCTCTTCGGCTCGTCCTCGAACGAGGCCGCGATCCGTCTCGCCGATCGCGTGTTGACGCTGTTTCGAGAGAAGGCGGGCGCCGGCCATCTCTCGAAGGTGTTCTTCGGCACCTCGGGCTCGGACGCCAATGAGACGAACTTCAAGCTCGTCCGCTACTACAACAACCTCCGCGGCAAGCCGGAGAAGAAGAAGATCATCTCGCGCCAGGGCGCCTATCACGGGGTGACCTTCGCCGCGGGCAGCATGACCGGCATCGCGGCCTACCACAGGGCTTTCGACATGCCGATCGAGGGCATCTTCCACGTCTCATGCCCGCACTATTACCGCTACGGCCAGGCTGGCGAGAGCGAGGAGGCCTTCACCGCCCGCCTCATCCAGGAGATCAAGGACCTGATCGAGCGCGAGGGAGCCGACACGATCGCGGCCTTCATCGCCGAGCCGGTGATGGGGACGGGCGGCGTCTTCCTGCCGCCCAAAGGCTACTTCGAGCAGCTGCAGCAGGTCCTCAAGGAGAACGACATTCTCTTCATCGCCGACGAGGTCATCACGGGCTTCGGCCGGCTCGGCTCCTGGTTCGGGACCGGATATTACAAGCTGAAGCCCGACCTCGTGACGCTCGCCAAAGGCATCACCAGCGCCTACTTCCCGGTCTCGGCGTCGGTGATCTCCGACAAGATCTGGAAGGTGCTGGAGGCGGGCTCGCCGGAGTACGGACCGGTCATGCATGGCTTCACCTATTCGGGCCACCCCGTCGGCGCCGCCATGGGTCTCGTCAACCTCGATATCATGGAGCGCGAGGGCATGGTCGAGAATGCCGCGACGGTCGGCTCCTACATGCTGCAACGTCTCAAGGAGCGGATCGGCGACAACCCCTTCGTCGGCAGCGTGCACGGCGCGGGACTCATGATGGCGGTCGAGTTCGTCGCCGACAAGAAAGCCAAGCGCTTCTTCGACCCGAAGGCGACGCCGCATAGACTCGTCTCGAAGCTGGCGCTGGAGCAGGGGGTCATGACGCGCCCGCTGCCCTATGTCGCGGTCAATTCCTTCTCGCCCCCGCTCCCGATCACCAAGGCCGAGGTCGACGAGGGCATCGAGCGCTACGCGCGCGCCCTCAAGGCCGCGACGCCAGAGCTGCGTGAGCTCGCCGATCAGTAAGCTCGCTCCGATCGAAGGTTAGCGGCGGCGCTCGCTCACGCGGGCGCGCTCGAGCCTTGGTCCTTGGCGGCCAAACTGAGCCATACTTTGAAATCGCGCGTCGAAACACTTACGCCACCGAACACGCCGACGCCGATCGGCCCCTATAGCCACGTTGCGAAAGTTGGCGAGCACATCTGGATTGGCGGGACCGCGGGCGTCGACCCGTCAACGGGTCAGTTGGCGGGCTCGGACGTTGGCGCTCAAACCCTGCAAATCTTGAAATCTTTCAAAATCATGCTCGAGGCCGTCGGCTCGGATCTCGACCACGTTGTCCACGTCAACGTCTTTCTGCAGAGCATGTCCGATTTCGAGGCCATGAATGCGGCCTACATTGAGATGATGGGAAACCACAGGCCGGCTCGCACGGTGTTCTCGGTGCGGGAGCTTCCGAAGCCGGGCGTGCTTCTCACGATGAACCTGACCGCCGTGACCAAGCTGCCGTGATCCATCGCCTCGGTGGCGGCACAAGCCGTTTTCGTTAGTGGCGCGGGAGTAGGGATTCGAACTCACGGGACCTCTGCCTTCACCAGAGCTAGACCTCGTCAGGGCCGCTTACTAGAGTCTGGTCCGCTTGGCTTGAATCAGTGCGTCCTTCGTGGTTCGACAAGCTCACCATGAGGGCGCTCGCAACGCTCGCTTGCTCAGGATGAGGGGGTTTTCTTTCTGCCAGAACAACTTCACCTCATCCTGAGCAAGCGACCACAGGGAGCGCGTCGAAGGACGCACCTTGGTCGATGCAGGCGGATCAGACTCTAGCATCGACAAAACTCGTTCCAGGGAGGATGCGATGAAGGCAGCAGTCCTGCACGCGCAGAATCAGCCGCTCACGATCGAGGAGGTGGCGTTGGCCAAGCCCGGCAATCGCGAGGTGCTGCTGCGCACCGCCTTCGCCGGGCTCTGCCACAGCGATCTGCACTTCATCGAGGGGCTTTATCCCTATCCGCTGCCCTGCGTGCTGGGCCACGAGAGCTCGGCGGTTGTCGAGGCGGTGGGCGCCGACGTCACCCACGTGCGGCCCGGCGACCACGTCGTCACTTGCCTTTCCGTGTTCTGCGGCACCTGCTCGCAATGCGTCACCGGTCATCCGAACCTCTGCGAGAATACCGACGTGAAGATGCTGCCCGGCGCGGCGCGGCGGCTCAGCTGGAAGGGCGAGGTGCTGCATCAGTTCATGAACCTGTCGTCCTTCGCCGATCACATGCTGGTCCACGAGAATGCGATCGTGAAGATCGACAAGGACGTCCCGCTCGATCGCGCGGCGCTCGTCGGGTGCGGCGTCATCACGGGCGTTGGCGCCGTCTTCAACGCCGCCAAGGTCGAGCCCGGCACCACGGTCGCCGTGATCGGCTGCGGTGGGGTCGGGCTCTCGAGCATCAGCGGCGCTCAGCTGGCGGGCGCCGAGCGGATCATCGCCATCGACACGCTCGCCTCGAAGCTCGAGCTCGCGCGCGCCATGGGGGCGACCGACACCGTCAACGCGAGCAACCTGGATCCGGTCGGGCACGTGAAGGAGCTGACCGGCGGCGGCGTGCACTACGCCTTCGAGGCGCTCGGCACCAAGGCGACCGCCGAGCAGGCGTTTGCCATGCTGCGCCCCGGCGGCACCGCGACCATCATCGGCATGGTGCCCTATGGCGTGAAGATCGAGCTGCACGGCTTCGACTTCCTGCGCGACCGCAAGATCCAGGGCACCTCGATGGGCAGCAACCGGTTCCGGGTCGACATGCCGCGGCTGCTGTCCTTCTACCGGCAAGGCAAGCTCAAGCTCGATCACCTGATTTCCGGGCGCATCACGCTCGGCGAGATCAACCAGGGATTCGCGGCGTTGAAGTCGGGGGCGCCCGTCCGCCAGCTGATCGATTTCGCAGCGTGACGATCGCCGGATGACGCGAGAGTGCGATTTCCTGATCGTGGGCGCCGGCATCGCCGGTTCTTCGGCCGGTTATTTCCTCGCGAGGACGCACAAGGTGATCATGCTCGAGCGCGAGGAGCAACCGGGCTATCACACGACCGGGCGCTCCGTTGCGGTCTACACCGAGGCTTATGGCCCGCGGCCCGTGCGCGCGCTCGTGATCGCGGGCGGGCCCTTCTTCCAGCATCCGCCGGAGGGCTTTACCGACGTGCCGCTCTATCAGCCGCACGGCCTCATGTTCGTCGGGCGCGCCGACCAGCGGCACCTGCTGGCGGCGGAGCTCGCCGCGGTGCAGCCGCTCTCGCCCGCGATCCACGAGGTCTCGGTTGAGGAGGCCGTCGCGCGCGTCCCCGTGCTGCGGCGCGATTATATGGGCGGCGCCTTCCTCGATCCCAACTGCCTCTCGCTCGACGTGAACGCGATCCACCAGGGCTATCTGCGCGGGCTCAAGGCCGCGGGCGGCGAGGTGGTCACGTCCGCCGAGGCAGAGTTTTTCGATCGACACGAGGGCAAGTGGCGCGTGCGCACGCCGGCGGGCGATTTTGCGGCGCCCGTGGTGATCAATGCGGCGGGCGCCTGGGCGGATGTGGTGGCGGAGCGGATCGGCGCGCGGACGATCGGCCTGGTGCCGAAGCGCCGCACGGTAATCGCCTTTGCGCCGCCTCAGGGCACGGAGACCGCAAGCTGGCCCGTGGTAATCGATGCCGAGGAGCAGTTCTATTTCAAGGCGGACGCGGGGACGATCTTGGGCTCACCCGGCGACGAGACGCCGTCACCGCCCACCGACGCCCAGCCCGAGGAGATCGACGTCGCCATCACCGTCGAGCGGATCGAGCGCGCCACCACCATGCCGATCCGCCGCATCATCCGGAAATGGGCGGGCTTGCGCAGCTTCGTCGCCGACCGCGTGCCCGTTGCCGGCTACGCGCCCGACGTCGAGGGCTTCTTCTGGCTCGCGGGCCAGGGCGGCTACGGCATCGAGACCTCGGCCGGGCTCGCCCGTTGCGCCGCCGGACTTGCGACGCGCGAGGGCCTGCCGGCTGACGTGAAAAAGCTCGGCGTCAGCGAAGGCGACCTCGGACCAGGACGGCTTTGGGATGGAGCGGGGCAAGTCCGGTAGCCAGGACCTTGCAACGCCTGATCCACGGCTTGCGTTAGCTTTTGGTCTGAAGCAGTCGCTCGATGATCCGGCAGGCGGCGCGCACTTAGCTCCGGTTCCCACCGCCGAGACACCGGCTACCGGCCGGCATTAGAAGCCTCGCGAGAGATCAACGCGCTCCCGTACGCAAAGCACTCGGGTGCGCCCGTCTTCGACGCGAGCGCAGAATGTGCACCAGGGCGGGGCGAGTGCCTTCCGCGCTCTTCGCGCCGAGGAGCGCCACAAGAGCCTTTCCGGATGCCGCGACCTCCGGCGCCGATGCAAGCGTGTCCGTGACTGAATCGATTTCGGATTCCGGAACGTTGGAAACGAGAGCGCCGTTGTCGAGCCTGAGGTCATAGCGCATGGGACGATCGTGGGAGATGCCCACGACGCTTCCAGCGAGCCTGACGCCGAACTTGTTGAAGCTCACACGGGCGCGCAGTGGGATGTCTTTCGGCTCTGTGAGAGAGACGATCTGATGTTCAGCCATCGATACCTCCCGTCGGGCCATCGTATTAACTTGTTTATGCACGCTCGGTCTGACAGTGGCGCTCGGGAAACTATCGCGGCGCCGCTGGTGAATCCTCGAAGATGCCACCGGACATCACGGATATGTCCAATATGGGTGCACGCTTGCGTCACCGGGCGGCAATATCGCGCCCATGTACGGCATCGCACCGTTCGCACCCTGCCGATGCACCGCGGGCATCTATGATCGTTTTACGTGGTCCAAACCAAGGGGCGGGCAATCGACCGGATCGCGACGCTGCGCGAGCAAGCGGCTGTGCTTAGGGAGCTTGCGTCCTCGACCTCGCGGCGCAAGTCGACGCGCTTGCGAACTCGATGGAAGCGAACCCGAAGGCTGCCGGACTAGGCACTTCGGACTGACCAGTGAGGGATGACCACTTTAAAGGCTAAGCCGGGCTAATTGGGGCAAAGCCCCAAGAGGCGGGCAGATCATTAGCCCGGCCTTAGCCCGAGAGGAGGGACCCACGACGGCGCGTTACTATTAATTGGAATTTCATCCTATGGTGAGCGCTCTTGGTTGTGAAGAAACCTCAAAGGAGTCTTGACCCATGCAGTTCCATCACGTCGCGGCAATCGTGCTCGCGGTCCTCATGCCTCTCGTTCCGGCAGCCGTATCGGCCGCGCCCAAGAACGATACTGCGGTGACCGCGAGCAACAAGAAACCCGGCCAGGCGTGCGGCAACCTCGCGCGCGGGAGTGATGCCTACAAGCAGTGCATCCAGCAGCAGGCGCATACCGGCCAAAAGCCGAAGAAGCCCTAGCACCAGCCACCGGATTTATGGTTAGGGATTCGGCCGGAGTCCATGAAATTGCTGTGTAATTTGCCAAGTCGCTAACACTCAAGAAACAAGTTCGCGAATACCCTCCGATAAAGCTCACTTCACCCAAGGGCCGAGCATGCTAGATGGTGGGTAGCGTCGAGGTTACGGAGGAAAATTCATGCGCGCGATCTACCGCGGAACGACTGTCGTGCTGCTCGCGGCAGCGATGGTTGCGAGTACGGCTTTATTGCCCATGACACAGGTCGCTAATTCTGCCTTTGCCGCAGGTGGAGGCGGCGGTGGAGGCGGCGGTGGGGGTGGCAACGGCGGCGGCAATGGTGGTGGTAACGGGAACGGCGGCGGCAACGGGAACGGTGCCGGCAACGGCCATGGGAGCGCCGATGCGGGCGCCAACAACGCGGGTGGCCAAGGCAAGGGCAACGGAGCTACCGCTTCGTCGCTCGGCGCGTTGAACGCCTCCAACGCCTCAACGACCGCTCTGGCGCATGCTGCACCGAACTCCCGCGTGGGCCAGATCGCAGCGTACAAGACTGCGGTCAACCAATTGGCGCTCGACATCACCAACAAAGCGTCGGCGGCCACGATCACCGCAGATCAGACTGCGGCGGCCCAGGCCCTCGCGGCAGCAGCGAACAAGGGGATCACGTCGGGAACCGTGTCGGCTCTCGATGCCAAGCTTGGCGTGACCTTGGACTCGGCGACTACTGCCGCTTTGGCTGCACAGGCTGCGTCGCTCCAGACCAAGCACTGATCTCCCGCAAAAATAAATCCGGGGTGGCCGGTTCGCAGAGCCGCCCCGCCTCTCCCTGGTCTCAGCCCGCCAGGTTCGCGGAGTTCGCCGAGCCTATTACCCTGCGATGGCTGCTCGGTCTTCGAGACAATGATGATCTGTAGATAACCAAGGGTCGAGTCGCAGCGGCGCGATGGACCTTCCCGCTGCCCGCGACCGTGAA
>DATEGF010000221.1:0-12594 GCA_035280245.1 Allostellaceae bacterium | reverse complement strand
GCTCGGCGCTCACGACAAGCCGGTGCTGTTTCTGCACCCCAAGGACTTCTGCGGGACCCTCATCGAGCTCGAGCAGGCGTGAGGCTCGATGAACTGGTTTACCGGTATCGCGTCCTTCGTGGTGATCTGGTGGGTGGTGATCTTCGCGATCCTGCCCTGGGGCGTGCGGCCGGCCGAAGACGAGATGGGCCAGCGCGCGGGCGCGCCCGCCAACCCGCGCCTTAGTCTCAAGGCCGCTATAACGACGGGTGTGACGGTGGTGCTCTGGGGTATCCTTTACCTCGTCGTCTCGTCCGACATTTGGAGCTTCCGGTAACCCCATGGCAGCGAGCTATTGCGACGCGGCACCCGGCCATCCCGTGCACGGGCCCTATCACGACACCGAGTACGGCTTCCCCTCGCGGGACGACAGCGTGCTGTTCGAGCGTTTGGTGCTGGAGATCAACCAGGCCGGCCTCTCCTGGCTCACCATCCTCAACAAGCGCGCCGCCTTCCAGAAGGCCTATCGGAGCTTCGACATCGATACGGTCGCGAAGTTCGGTGCCCGCGACGTGAAGCGGCTCCTGGGCGATGCCGGCATCATCCGCAACCGACTCAAGGTCGAGGCCGCGATCGACAATGCCCGCCGGCTACAGAAGATCAGAGACGAGCACGGCTCCTTTGCCGCCTGGCTCGACCGGCATCACCCGCTCTCCAAGCCCGAATGGGTCAAGCTCTTCAAGCAGACCTTCCGCTTCACGGGCGGTGAGATCGTCGGCGAGTTCCTGATGAGCCTCGGGTACCTCGGCGGCGCCCATGTGCCGCGCTGCCCGGTCTATTCAGAGGTGATCGCCCTCAATCCGCCGTGGCATCACGAAAAGTCGGCCAAGTCAAAGCGGTAGGGGACGATCTTCAGAAAAAATTGGCAAGACCGCTGCCGGTCTTGCCGATTCTTCTCCCGTGCTTTTTGCTTCTTTTCAGACCTTGCCTCGTCTCCCCCAAACACCGCTTCGCGGCGCTCTCTCCTCCCCAAACTTGGGCCGGGGCGCAATTTTATTACCTTGCGCTCTCATTCGATAAAAGTTTACGCAAGAATGCCGGTGCCGTCACGCAGTTTCTGCGCATCTACCTCATCTTTTTGCAGAATTTCCATTATTGCGGCAGCAGGGCGTAGCGGATGACGAACAGGATGGCGAGGATTACCACCGCTGGCTTCGCCTCCGAGAAACGCCCCGAGAGCAGCTTCACCGCGGCATAGGCGATGAAGCCCAAGGCGATGCCGTTTGCGATCGAGAATGTGAAGGGCATGGCCAGCGCCGTCACGACGGCGGGCGCGTACTCCGTTACGTCCTCCCAGTCGATCTCCGAGAGGCCGCGCGCCATCAGGCAGCCCACGAAGAGCAGGGCAGGGGCGGTGGCATAGGCGGGCACGGTCTGGGCCAGCGGCGACAGGAAGAGGCTCAGCAGGAACAGCACGGCCACCACCACGCCGACGAGGCCCGTACGGCCGCCTGCGCGCACGCCGGCGGCACTCTCGATGTAGCTGGTCACCGTCGAGGTGCCGAGGACCGAGCCGACGATGGTCGCGGTCGAATCGGCCATGAAGACCCGGCCGAGGCGCGGGATCTTGCCCTCCTTGTCGATCAGGCCCGCGCGATGCGCGACGCCCACGAGAGTCCCGGTGTTGTCGAAGAGATCGACGAAGAAGAACACGAAGATGATGGTGAGCACGCCGGTGCTGAGCGCGCCCTGGAGGTCGAGGGCGAGCCATGTCGGCGCGAGGCTCGGCGGCGCCGAGACCAGCCCCACGAAGCTCGAGGCGCCGAGCACGATGCCGACCGCGGTCGTGCCGAGGATCGCGATGATGATCGCGCCGGGGATACCGAGCCGGTCGAGCGCCACCATCACCAGGAACCCGCCGCAGGCGAGGAGCGTCGTCTTGGTACTGAGCGCGCCCAGCGTCACCATGGTGGCCGGCGAGCCCAAGACCACACCCGCCTCATGGAGCGCGATCAGTGCCAGGAAGAAGCCGATCCCTGCGGAAATCGCGAGCTTCTGGGAGCGTGGAATGGCGTCGACCACCCATTCCCGCACCTTGGTCACGCTGAGCACGAAGAACAGCACGCCCGAGATCAGGACCGCGCCGAGACCGACTTGCCACGTGTAGCCCATCCCCTTCACCACGCCGTAGGTGAAGAAGGCGTTGAGGCCCATGCCGGGCGCGAGGGCCAGCGGATAGTTGGCGTAGAGCGCCATGATGGATGTCGCGAGCGCCGAGGCGATGCAGGTCGCGACGAACACGGCACCCTTGTCAATACCGGTCTCGCCGAGGATCGTCGGGTTGACGAAGATGATGTAAGCCATGGTGAGGAAGGTCGTGAAACCCGCGAGGATTTCCGTCCGCACGGTGGTGCCGTGCTCCGTCAGGCCGAAATACTTGTCGAGCATTTGTGTCCCCTTGGTAGTCCCCTTGGCGCCCGCCAGTCTGACGCCCGCGTCCGAGTCGGTCCAAGGCCTGTGTTAGACTTGGTCATGGTTCGAACCGCCGGTATTTGCGCGGCAGCGCTGGCGTGGACGGCGGCGGCGGTCGCGGCGCCGCCACCCACGCCACCCCCCGGGGGCGTCAGCGTCTCGGCCGACGGGCGTGTCGTGGTGTCCTCCAAGGCCTGCGCCGAGGTGGTGGCCCACGTCCCCGACGCCGGCGTCGCCTATACGCCAGGCGTCGACGCGAACGGCAATGCGGTGGCACCGGCCGACCTGCCGGATAGCGCCTCGCCAATCACCGCCGACAACTTCCCGATCTTCCTGACGCTCGATCTCAAAAAGAAGTTCCAGGTACCGGACAGCGCGAAGCTCTTCAAGCTCCAGGCCGTCGTCGGCCTGATCGCGATCCAAGGCAATCAGGTCTACTTCAACGGCCAGCCGATCGCGCCCGGCGAGGCGAGCCTGCTCGCCGCCGCCTGCCGCGCCCACGGGTTCTGAAAGGTCCGGAACCGCGCAGCAGAAGAAGCTGCCGGAAGCCAGTCGCGCGACTATCAACTCAGGGGCTTCGGGACGGCCACCAAGCTCTACGCTCTATCGTCGAGCTGACATCGTCGAGCTGACGCGCTTTGCCGCGACTGGCAGGCGAAGCTCTAGGACGCGGCCTCGACGATTTCGGCGCCGCTGCGGTCGAAGCCGCGGTTGGAGCGGAGGAGCTGGCGGGTGTAGGGGTGGGTGACACGACCGGAGGAGAGGGCCTCGGCGGTGGTGATCTCGATCACCTCGCCGTGGCTCATCACGGCGATCCGCTCGCAGAGGTGCGCGATGACCGCGAGGTCATGGCTCACCATGAGCGCGGTGAGGCCGAGGTCTCGGCGGAGCCGAGCCAGCAGGTTCAGGATCTCCGCCTGAACGGAGACGTCGAGCGCCGAGGTCGGCTCGTCCAGCAGCAGGATGCGCGGTTCCAGGATGAGCGCCCGGGCGATCGCCACGCGCTGGCGCTGGCCGCCGGAGAGCTGGTGTGGATAGCGGTAGCGATGCTCGGGTCCGAGGCCGACCTCGCGCAGCGTCGCCGCCACGCGCCGGTCGGCGTTGCCGAGGGCGTGGATGGCGATGGGCATGGCGAGGGTCTGGTCGACCGTCTGGTTCGGATGGAGCGAGCCGTAGGGGTCCTGAAACACCATCTGGACCATCTTGCGCTCGGCCTTGGTGCGGCGACCCTGCATCTCCTGGCTGTTGAGCGCGACGCGTCCCTCGGCATGCGGGATCAGTCCGGCGATCGCGCGCAGCACCGTCGACTTGCCGGAGCCTGACTCGCCCACCAGGCCGAAGGCCTCGCCCTCGGCCACCTCGAACGAGACGTCGCTCGCCGCCTTGATGCGGTAAGTGCCGCTGCCGTAGCTGACTGAGACGTGCTCGAGTGAGATCACGTGGCTTCCAAGGCCCAGGCGGGGTCGCGCTGCAGCTGCGGCAGCTCCGCTCGCCGCCGCCCGAGCTCGGGCAAGGAGGCGAGGAGGCCGCGGGTATAGGGGTGGCGCGCCGTCGCGAGCTCTGAGGCAACGCAGGTCTCGACCACCCGCCCCCCATACATCACGAGCACGCGGTCGCAGAAGGCTGACACCAGGTGCAGGTTGTGGCTGATCAGGATGAGGCCCATGCCGCGCCGGCGCACCAAATCGTCCATGATCGCCAGCACCTGGTGCTGCACCGTCACGTCGAGCGCCGAGGTGGGCTCGTCCGCGATCAGGAGATCGGGCCCCGCGATCAGCATCATCGCGATCATCACGCGCTGGCCCATGCCGCCGGAGACCTGATGGGGGAAAAGCGCGTAGACGCGCTCGGGATCGCGGATGTGCACGGCCGATAGCATTTCGAGCGCCGCCGCCTTCGCGGCTTTCGCATTGCTGCCGAAATGGCAGCGATGCGTCTCGGCGATCTGGTGGCCGACGCTCATGACGGGATCGAGCGAGTATTTCGGGTCTTGCAGGATCATGGCGACGCGCTTGCCGCGGATCTGCCGGAAGCCCTTCTCGTCGAGATTCAAGAGGTCGGTGTCGCCGAGCTTGAGCTCCTCGGCCTCGACCCGGCCGGGCTCTGCCACCAGGCCCATGATCGCGCGGCCGGTGGTGGATTTGCCCGAGCCGGATTCGCCCACGATGCCGAGCCGCTCGCGGCCGAGCGTGAACGAGATGTCGCGCACGGCGACGAAGTCGCCTTCGTCGCTGGGATAGGTCACCCGCAGATTGCGAACGTCGAGGAGCGGCGCCTCGCTCATGCGGACCGGGAATCCGCCACGTCGCGCAAACCGTCGCCCAGTAGGTTGAACCCGAGGCTGGTGATGAAGATTGCGATGCCCGGAATGGTCGCGACCCACCACTGGTCGAGCAGCACCTGCCGGCCCGACGACACCATGGCGCCCCATTCCGCCGCCGGCGGCTGAGCGCCGAGGCCGAGGAACCCTAGCCCTGCTGCGGTCAGGATGATCCCGGCCATGTCGAGCGTGAGCCGGATGATCACCGAGGGGAGACAGAGCGGCACGATCTGGGTCAAGAGAATGCGCAGGTGCGAGGCACCCTGGAGCTCAGCCGCCTCGATGAACTCGGCGCGCCGGCGCGTGAGCGTCTCCGCGCGCGCGAGCCGCGCGTAGGGCGGCCAGGTCGTCAGCGAGATCGCGATCACCGCGTTCTCGATGCCGGGCCCGAGGGCCGCCGCGAAAGCGAGCGCCAGCACCAGCCGCGGGAACGACAGGAAGATGTCGGTGATGCGCATCAGCACTGCATCGATCCAGCCGCCGAAATACCCCGCGGGCAAACCGATCGCGAGGCCGATCGGCACCACGATCAGCGACACCAGAGCCACAATGGTGAGGGTGATGCGGGCGCCGAACAGGATGCGGACCAGGATGTCGCGGCCGAGCTCGTCGGTGCCGAACCAGTGCTGGGCCGACCAGGGTTGCAGCCGGTCCTCGAGCACCTGCAGGTTCGCGGTGGCGGGGTCGGCGACCAACGGCGCGATCAGCGCCATCAGCACCAGCGCCAGCACGACGCCGAGCCCGGTCATCGCAAGGCCGTTGCGACGGAATGCCATCCAGGCGCGGTACCAGCGGCCGAGCCGCGCCTGGCGCCGGCTTGAGGGCGCGGCATCGAGCAACCAGCCGCGCCAACCGACGAGGGTGGTGTCGGTCATCGCTGCTCTCTCGCGCGGGGATCGACCAGCGGGTAGATCACGTCCGACAGCATGTTGAGACCGATGTAGCAGACGCCCACCACCATGGTGCCGCCCAGCACCGCGTTGAGGTCGGCATTGAAGAGCGAGTTCTTGAGGTAGAGCCCGAGCCCGGGCCAGGCGAACACCGTCTCGGTCAGGACCGCGCCCTCGAGCAGGCTGCCGAAGGTGAGGGCGATCACGGTCACCAGCGGGACCCAGACATTGCCGAGTGCGTGCACCCAGACCACGCGGAACGGCGACAGGCCCTTGGCGAGTGTCGCCAGGATGTACTCCTGCTTCAGCTGCCCCAGCATGAAGCTGCGCGTCATGCGCGCGACATAGGCGAGCGAGAGGTATCCCAGAATGGAGGAGGGCAGAAGCAGGTGGCTGACGGCGTTCCAGAACACGTCGTAGTCGCCGGAGATCAGGCTGTCGATCGTGATCAGGCCCGTGACGGTGGGCACGATGTCGTCGAAGGCGACGTCGATGCGGCCGGGTCCCTCGACCCAACCGAGCTTGGCGTAGAACAGGAGCAGGCCCACCAGACCTAGCCAGAACACGGGCACCGAATATCCCAGCAACGAGCCGAAGCGGATCACCTGATCCTGCCAGCGCCCGCGGTGCGTGGCCGCGAACACGCCCAAGGGGATGCCCAACGCCACGCCGATAATCAGCGAGTAGATGCTGAGCTCGATGGTCGCGGGAAACACGTGCAGCAGATCATACAACACTGGATGCGCGGTGATGACGGAGATACCGAAATCGCCGTGCAGGACCTTCATCAGATAGCGCCAGTATTGCACGGGGATCGGTTGGTCGAGGCCGATCTCGATCCGGACGCGGTTGTAGGTCTCGATCGAGGCCTTGTCGCCGACGATCGCCAGCACCGGATCGATCGGGATGACGCGCCCGATGAAGAAGGTGACGCAGGTCAGGCCGAGGAACGTGAGCCCGACCGAAAGCAGGATCTTGGCGACATGGCGAATGGGCCCGGCGATCAGCCGAGCCCATCCATCCGTCGTATGTGCCGCCTCAGCGGCGGCGGCCACGGTAGAGAACCATTACTTGGACACGGTCCGGTAGTAGATGAAGTCCGCGAAGATCCCGAGCTTGAAGTTCTTCACGTTGGCGCGCTCGGCGACCAGGTACTTGTCTTGGAACATCAGGATGAAGGGCCCGTCGTCGGTCACCTTCTTCTGCAGGTCCTCATACATCTGCACGCGCTTCTTGGTGTCAGGCTCTCTAGAGGCCGCCAGCGTCTCCTTGGTCAGCTCCGGCTGGAGGTAGTGCGTGCGCCAAGCCAGCGGCTTGACCTTCGGCGTATCGCTATCGTCGTCGTTATGCGCGAAGGTATCCGCGTTGCTGTGCGGATCCTTGTAGTCGGGCGCCCAGCTGTTGAGCACCATCTGGTATTTGCGCGAGCGGAACGCCGCCAGCATCTGCTTCTGCTCGACCTGCACGAGCTTCAGCTTGATTCCGGCTTGGCCCATCGTCTGCTGCACCGACTGCGCCATATCGGTCCAGGGCGGGTTGTTCGGCGTGATGAACTCGACCTCGAAGCCGTTGGGGAAACCGGCTTCGGCCAGCAGCCCCTTCGCCTTTGCGACGTCGAATTTCCACGGGTTGTACGGGATCGCGCCAAGGAAGCCGATCGGCAGGAAGGTCTGCTGCACGAAGAACGTATCCTTCAGGAACGTCTTCACCATGCCGTCGTAGTCCACCAGCATCTTCATGGCCTGGCGGACCTTCGGGTTCTTCATGTGCTCCTCGGAGGTGTTCATGCCGAGGTAGTAGTTGTCGCCGCCCGGGAAGGACTCGATATGGATGTCCTTGTTCTCGCCGAGCGATGCGATCTGATCCCGCGTGAGGCCACGGGCGATGTCGATATCGCCCTTGGTCAGGAGCAGACTCTGGGTCGCGGGCTCGGGCACGTGACGGATGACCACCCGCTTGAGGTGCTGGGATGGGAGGTGATAGTTCGGGTTGGCTTCGAGCGTTACGGACTCATTGGCCTTCCACGCCACGAGGTTAAAAGCGCCAGACCCGGCCGAGTTCGTCTTGAGCCAGGCGTTGCCGAGGTCGCCGTTCTGCTCGTGCGACATCGCGACCTTCTTGTCGATCGGAGATGCCGCGAGCGTGCTCATGAGATTGAGCACCAACGAGGGCGCCGTGTCCTCGACGATCTTGAATTGCAGCGTGTGCGCGTCGGGCGCGGTGATCAGGCTCTTGACATTGTCCTTGTTCCAGCCGAGCTGGGTGAACAGGAACGCTGGTGTCTTGTCCATCAGCACGACACGCTGCATCGACCATGCGAGGTCGTCGGCGGTCACGGGGTCGCCGTTGCCGTACTTCATGCCCTGCCGGAGTTTGAAGGTGAAGGTCTTGTTGTCCGAGGCGACCGACCAGCTCTCGGCCACACCGCCGACGAGCTTGTCCAGGTCCTCGGCCTCGTAGCGCACGAGCCGGTCATAGACGTTGCCGCCGAACTCCTGTCCGGAGATCTCATAGGATTCGCCGGGATCGAAGGTGATGAGGTCGGCGAAATCCATCGCCATGACGAGAGTCTGGGTCGGCGTCGCGGCTTGCGCGGGCGTTATCGCGAAGGCGAGCGGGGCCACCGCCGCCATCAATGCGTAGCGAAATCGTTTTGACATTGTCGGGCACTCCCCTGTTCTAGAGGGCCGATATTGGCCCATTATCTCGCTGCCGCGCAATACATCCCGGCGTGCCCTGAGGGCCAATGGTCGGCGGCCGATAGACAGTCCGCCCCGGCCTGCCTAAAGTCCGCGCAAGATTTTGTGATTTTGGACAAAGCCACGCCAGAAGGGACCGGCGCATGCGCCTTTCCGCCTACTTCCTGCCGTTGATCCGCGAGAACCCCACGCAGGCGGAGATCGTCTCGCACCGGCTCATGCTGCGCGCCGGCATGATCCGCCAGTCGAGCGCCGGTATCTATTCCTGGCTGCCCCTGGGCTTCCGGGTCCTGCAGAAGGTCGAGCAGATCGTGCGCGAGGAGCAGGACCGGAGCGGCGCGCAAGAAGTCCTGATGCCGACCATTCAACCCGCGGAGTTGTGGAAGGAGAGCGGTCGCTACGACGACTACGGCAAGGAGATGCTGCGCATCCAGGACCGCCACGAGCGCGAGATGCTCTACGGCCCCACCAACGAGGAGCAGATCACCGAGATCTTCCGTGGCTCGGCCAAGAGCTATCGCGATCTTCCAAAGATCCTCTACCACATTCAGTGGAAGTTCCGCGACGAGGTGCGTCCGCGGTTCGGGGTCATGCGCGGCCGCGAATTCCTGATGAAGGACGCTTATTCCTTCGACCTCGACTTCGCGGGCGCCAAGCGCGCCTACAACAAGATGTTCGTGGCCTATCTCCGCACCTTCGCGCGCATGGGGCTCAAGGCGATCCCGATGCGCGCGGACAGCGGCCCGATCGGCGGCGATTTGAGCCACGAGTTCATCATCCTCGCCCAGACCGGCGAGAGCGCGGTCCATTGCGACAAGCGCTGGCTCGAGACCGACATCCTCGGCGTCACCGTCGATTACGAGAGCGACCTCGAGCCGTTCTTCCAGAAATGGACGCAGCTCTACGCCGCGACCGACGACAAGCACGACCCCGCGAAGTGCCCGATCCCGAAGGACCAACTCGTGGAGGCGCGCGGCATCGAGGTCGGCCACATCTTCTATTTCGGCACGAAATACTCGAAGCCGCTCAACGCCACGGTCGCGGGTGCTAACGGCGAGACCGTGGCCGTGGAGATGGGCTCTTATGGCATCGGCGTGTCGCGGCTCGTAGGCGCCATCATCGAGGCGAGCCACGACGATAACGGCATCATCTGGCCGGATGCGGTGGCGCCCTTCAAGGTCGCGCTGATCAATCTGCGCGCCGCCGACGAGAAGTGCCGCGCCGCCGCCGACGATCTCTATCGCAAGCTTGGGGCCGCTGGCACCGATGTGCTCTACGACGACCGCGACGAATCCCCCGGCGCCAAGTTCGCGACCATGGACCTGATCGGGTTGCCCTGGCAGCTCACGGTGGGCCCACGCGGCCTCGCGCAGGGCATCGTCGAGCTCAAGGATCGCAAGACTGGCAAGCGGGAGGAGCTGTCGCCGGAGGCAGCGCTCAACAAGCTCGCGGCGCGCTGATGGCGTTCGGCGCCTTCGAGCGGATGGTGGCGTTCCGCTATCTGCGCGCGCGCCGCCAGGAGGGCTTCGTCTCGGTGATCGCGATCTTCTCGCTGCTGGGGATCGCGCTCGGCGTCGCGACGCTGATCGTGGTGATGGCGGTGATGAACGGCTTCCGGGTCGAGTTCATCTCGAACATCATCGGCATCAACGGCTATCTCCGGGTCGCCGGGCCCGCGGGAACCATCGCGAACTTCGACGACCTCGACGCCAAGATCCGGCAAATCCCCGGCATCACGGCCGTGCGCCCGCTGGTGGAAGGGCAGGTGCTGGCCTCGACGCCCAAGACCTCGACCGGTGCCCTGGTGCGCGGCCTGCGCGCCGAGGACATCGCAAGCCAGCCGCTGCTGGCAAACGGCATCGCCAAGGAGGCGCTCGACCAGCTCTCCGACGACAGCGTCATCCTCGGCTGGCGCCTGCTCGACAAGCTGGGCCTGCAGGTCGGCGGCAACCTGACCCTGCTGGTGCCGGAGAGCGGCGAGGCAGGCTCCACCGCGGTACCGCGCGCGCGGAGCTTCCACATCGTCGGCACCGCCAACGTCGGCATGGCCCAGTACGACAGCATTCTCGTCTTGATGCCCCTGGACACCGCGCAGACGTTCTTCCGCACCGGCGACGGCGTGCCGGCCCTGGAGATTTTTGCGACCGACCCGGATCATCTCGACGCGCAGCGCCGCGCGATCGGCGCCATCGTCGGGCCGGGCACGCGCGTCCTCGACTGGCGGCAGAACTTCGCCGGCTACCTCGATATCATCGCGATCCAGCGCAACGTCATGTTCCTGATCCTGACGCTGATCGTGGTGGTCGCCGCCTTCAACATCATCGCGGGCCTGATCATGCTGGTGAAGAGCAAGGGTCGCGACATCGCGATCCTCCGCACCATGGGGGCGACCCGCGCCATGGTGCTGCGGATCTTCATACTGTCCGGCGCCAGCATCGGCTTCGTGGGAACCTTCGCGGGGTTCGTCATCGGCGTGGAATTCGCCGTGCACATCGAGGCGATCCGCCATCTCCTCCAAGACATCTTCCACGTCGACCTCTTCAATGCGGAGCAATATTTCCTGACGGAGATTCCAGCGCGCATTTATGCCTCCGACGTCCTATCGGTCGTGGGCATGGCGTTCGCGCTGTCGCTGCTCGCGACGATCTATCCGGCCTGGCGCGCCTCCCGCCTCGATCCCGTGCAGGCGCTCCGATATGCCTGAGGGCAGCCGCTCATGATCTTCGGCGGCTTCGAGCGCATGGTGGCGTTCCGCTATCTGCGGGCGCGGCGGCAGGAGGGCTTCGTCTCCGTAATCGCCGTATTTTCGCTGCTGGGGATTGGGCTCGGCGTCGCCACGCTCATCGTGGTGATGGCCGTCATGAACGGCTTCCGGCTCCAATTCGTCTCCAACATCATCGGCGTGGACGGGCACTTGACCGTCCACGCGGCGGGCGGCGCCGTCCTGACCGGGTTCGAGGACCTCGACGCGAAGATCCGGCAGGTGCCGGGCGTGGTCGCGGTCCGGCCACTGGTTGAGGGAAAAGTGCTCGCGACGGCGCCACGCGCGTCGACCGGCGTCTCCGTGCGTGGGCTCCGCGCCGAGGATATCGCGAGCCAGCCGCTACTGGCGAACGGCATCGGGCAGCCCGCGCTCGATCAATTCTCGGATGATTCCGTCATCGTGGGCTGGCGCCTGCTGCAGAGCCTCGGGCTACGGGTCGGCGACAGCGTAACCCTGGTCTCGCCCAACGGCACCGTCACCGCCTTCGGCAGCGTGCCGCGGATCAAAGCCTATCGGGTGGTGGGCATGCTCAACGTTGGCATGGCCCAATACGACAGCAGCCTGGTGCTGATGCCGCTCGCCGCGGCGCAGCTCTTTTTCCGGACCGGGCAAGGCGTTTCCGCGCTCGAGGTCTTCGCGAGCGACCCGGATCATCTCGAGGCGCAGAGACGGGCAATCGCGGCGATCGTCGGCGAGGGTGCGCGCATCGAGGATTGGCAGCAGAGCAACGCGGTCTTCATGAACGCCATCACGGTCGAGCGCAACGTGATGTTCCTGATCCTGGCGTTGATCATCCTGATCGCGGCCTTCAACATCGTCTCGGGCATGATCATGTTCGTGCAGGACAAGGGCGGCGACATCGCGATCCTGCGCACCATGGGGGCGAGCCGCGCCATGGTGCTGCGCATCTTCGTGCTGTCCGGCGCCAGTATCGGCTTCCTCGGCACGCTCGCGGGCTTCGCCGTCGGCGTCGCGTTTGCAACGCATATCCCGGCGATCCGGACGTTTCTCGAGACCGATCTTCGGCTCGATATCTTCAACGCGGAGCTCGATTTCTTCACCCGCATTCCCGCCCAGGTCTACGTCTCGGATGTCGTGAGCGTGGTCGCGATGGCGTTCGGTCTGTCCTTCCTGGCGACGCTCTATCCGTCCTGGCGGGCGGCGCGGCTCGATCCGGTGGAGGCGCTCCGTTATGAGTAAGGCGGCGCTCGCGCTCGAGGACATCGTCCGCACCTTCAAGCAGGCGGGCGAGAGCCTGGAGGTGCTGCGTAGTCTTTCGCTCAGCCTCGCCAAGGGCGAGATCGTGGCGCTGGTGGGCCCGTCGGGGGCGGGGAAATCGACCCTGCTCCACGTGGCGGGCCTGTTGGAGCGGCCGGACAGGGGCGCGATCTGGATCGACGGCCGCGATTGCGGCCGGATGTCCGATGTCGAGCGTACGGAGGTCCGCCGAGCGCAGCTCGGCTTCGTCTA
>DATEGF010000220.1:0-7497 GCA_035280245.1 Allostellaceae bacterium | reverse complement strand
CCCAGAGCGCGGGCTCGGCGAGCGCGGGGAGCGCTAGGAGGCATACCGCAAGAGCAGTAATGAGGACCCTCACCCTCCCAGCGCTCAGCGCTGGGTCCCTCCCTCTCCCAATCCGTGGGCGAGGGGCAAGTAAACCCCTCTCCCGTGAAACGGGAGAGGAAGGGGCCCATCGCGAAGCGATGGGAAGGTGAGGGTGATGGGACAAGCTAAGCTGAGCGCTACTCGATATTCCGGGCGAGCACTTCGCGCTTGCCGACGTGGTTGGCGGTGCTCACGACGCCTTCCTGCTCCATGCGCTCGACGATGCGGGCGGCGCGGTTGTAGCCGATCTGGAGGTGGCGCTGGATGAAGGACGTGGAGCATTTACGCTCGCGGCAGACGAGCGCCACCGCCTGGTCGTAGAGCTGGTCGCCGGAGCCCTCGCCTTCCGCGGCCTCGAAGCCCGCGGGCCCTTCGTCGGGATCCTCGGTCACGTCCTCGACATAGACGGGCTCGCCGCCGCGCTCCTTCAAGAAACGCACGACGGCCTCGACCTCCTGGTCGCTGACGAACGGCCCGTGGACGCGGGTGATCCGGCCGCCGCCCGCCATGAAGAGCATGTCGCCGCGCCCCAGCAGCTGCTCGGCACCGCTCTCGCCCAGGATGGTGCGGCTGTCGATCTTGGAGGTGACCTGGAAGCTGATCCGGGTCGGGAAATTCGCCTTGATGGTGCCGGTGATCACGTCGACCGAGGGCCGCTGCGTCGCCATCACGATGTGGATGCCCGCGGCCCGCGCCATCTGCGCCAGGCGCTGCACCGCGACCTCGATGTCCTTGCCGGCGACCAGCATCAGGTCCGCCATCTCGTCGACCACCACGATGATGAGCGGCAGCGGCGTCGTGTCGAGCGGCTGCTCCTCGAAGACCGGCTGGCCGCTCTCGGGATCGAAGCCGGTCTGCACCTTGCGCATGAGGGTCTCGCCCTTCGCCTGGGCGTCACGAAGACGTGCGTTGTAGCCCTCGATATTGCGCACGCCGAGCTTCGACATGGCGCGGTAGCGGTTCTCCATCTCCTTGACGGTCCACTTGAGCGCCACCACCGCCTTGCGCGGATCGGTCACCACCGGAGCCAGCAGATGCGGGATGCCGTCGTAGACCGAGAGCTCCAGCATCTTGGGATCGATCATGATGAACTTGCAGCGGTCGGGCGGCAGCCGGTAGAGCATCGAGAGGATCATGGTGTTGATCCCCACCGACTTGCCGGAGCCGGTGGTGCCCGCGATCAGGAGATGCGGCATGCGCGCGAGATCGGCGATCACGGCGGTGCCGCCGATGTCCTTGCCGAGCACCAGTGCCAGCTGCGCGCCGCTCCGCTCATAGGCATCCGACGACAGGATCTCGCGGAGGAAGACCATCTCCGCCTTGGTGTTCGGGAGCTCGATGCCGATGACGCTGCGGCCTGGTACGACGGCGACACGGACCGAAACCGCACTCATGCTGCGCGCGATGTCGTCGGCGAGGCCGATGATGCGCGAGGCCTTGATGCCGGGCGCGGGCTCGAGCTCGTAGAGCGTCACCACCGGGCCCGGCCGCACTTTCACGATCTGGCCGCGGACGCCGAAGTCCTCCAGCACCGTCTCGAGCATGCGCGCGTTCTGCTGCAGCGCCTCCTCGTTGACGACGGTGGTGCGGGAGGCCGGCGGCTCCGTCAGCAGATCGATCGGCGGCAGCACGTGCTGGCCACCGGGCTCAAGATCGAGGGCGGTCTGGCGCTGGCGCTTCTTCTCGGCCGGCGCTTTCTTGGCCGGCACCACGTCAGCGGTGGTACGCGGTCGCGGCGGCATCTCGACCGCGGCCTCGTCGATCAGAGGATCGTCGGGCGCCTCGTCGACGGCGCCGCCGAGCGCGGGCTCTTTGCGGGGTGGGCGCACGGCCGGCTTCTCGCTCGCGCGGAAGAGCTTGGTCCGGAGCCAGAGGCCGAAGCGGCCGAGGGCGAGGCCACCGCGGCCGGAGACCTTCGCCGCGTGGCCGGCACCGCGGCCGATCAGCGCCCAGTCCTCGAGGGTGAGGCCCAGCACGTAGAGCACCAGCAGACCGCTCAGCGCCGCCGCCGTCATGGCGAGAGCGAGGCGCGGCACGCCCGTGTGCGCGAGCCTCTCGAGGCCGATCCGACCCACCATGCCGCCGAGCCCGGAGGAGATCGGCCAATGGTCGCCCGGCGGGATCAACTGGAGCGCGATGGCGCTGAAGACCAGCAATGGCAGCAGCAGCGCCGATCGGAGCGAGAGCTGCGTGACGCCGCGATTGAGCAGGAGCCGGAAGGCCCAGGCGAGCAGCACTGCCGGCAACAGCGCCGCCGCGAGCCCCACCCCCTGCAATAGCCCGTCCGCCACCACCGCCCCCACCGGCCCAGCGATGTTCCTGACCGGCCCCGAGGTCGCGTGGTTCCATGAGGGATCATTGTGATCGAAGCTCGCAAGCGTCACCGCGAGCAACAGGCTCGCGAACACCAGCAGCACGCCGGCGCCCTCCGTGAGACGCCTGCGCAGCGCCTCCATGAGGGGCGAGGGTTTCGCGCGGCGGATGGCGTCGCTTACGGCCATGGCGCGCCCCGGAGGTCATGATCGAGGTCGCGATCGAAGTCCCGCCCGCTATCCATTTCCTCTCCGCCCCCGAGGGGCGGAGAGGTTAGGCGAGGTGGGGTCGGGCCGACACGCTCCGCTATACCCAGCAAGGGGAGGCGCCCCACCTCACCTTGCCTCTCCGCCCCTGAGGGGCGGAGAGGAATCGCTCGGAACGGGGCCGCGCGAGTCATCATCACTTCACCCGCCCAGTACCCGCACCATGCGCTCGAGGCCGTCGGCGATGGTGGGGTCGTCGTGGACCAATGCCACGCGGATGTATTGCGAGGAAGGATTGATCCCGCGCTCGTTGATGCGACCGAGGTACCCGCCGGGGAGCGTGCGGACGCCGGCCTCCTGCCAGAGCTTGAGCGTCGCCTTCTCGCCGTCGCCCACGTCGAGCCAGAGAAAAAATCCACCGGGTGGGCGGTAGAAATCGAACTTGCCCTTGAGCACGCGCTCGGCGGTGTCGAACTTGCTGACGTAGAGCGCGCGGTTGTCGGCGACGTGGCTCTCCTCGCGCCAGAGCGCGGTGGCGGCCTCCTGGATCGGCAGCGGCACCTGGCAGCCGCCGTAACTGCGCAGTTCCGCGAAGCGCTTGATCACCTCGGCATCGCCGGCGATGAAGCCCATGCGGAGCCCCGCGGCGCTCGAGCGCTTGGAGAGCGAGTGGAACACAACCACGTTGGCAAAATCGGAGCCGAGCTTTGAGGCGGCCTCGAGCCCGCCCGGCGGCGGCGCCTTGTCGTAGATCTCGGCGTAGCACTCGTCGACGACGAGCAGGAAATCGTGGGCGCGCGCGAGCGTGATCGCCTTCTTGAAATAGTCGAGGCTCGCGATCGCGCCCTGCGGGTTGGCGGGGCTGCACAGGTAGAAAATCGCGGCACGCGCCAGCACGTCCTCGGGAATCGCGTCGAGGTCCGGCAGGAAACCGGTCGCCTTGGTCGCGTCGAGATAATAGGGCTCGGCACCCGCCATCACGCCGCCGCCGCTGTAGACGTTGTAATAGGGATTGGGCAGCAGGCAGAGCGGCGTCTTCCCCGCCTTCGTCTCCGGCACCGCCACCTGCGCCACCAGGAACAGGCCCTCCTTGGTGCCGGCGAGCGGCAGGATGTGGCGATCGGCCGAGATCATGCCGGCGGGCAGCGAATATCGCCGCGTGAGCCACGCTGCGACGGCCTCGCGATAGGCCTGCGTCCCCGTCATCGTGGGATAGCGGTTCCAGAGCTGCGCGTTCTTCGCGATCACCTCGGCGACGAAAGCCGGCGGCTGATGCGTGGGATCGCCCACGGACATCACGATCGGCGTGGTGTTGGCGCGCGGCGAGAGCGGCGCCAGGAGCTGGGCGAGCTTGGTGAAGGCATAGTCGCCGAGCCGGTCGAGCCGCGGATTGTGCTGCTGCACGTGCTTCAAGTTCCCTCTAAAGACCTGCCCGCGACCCCCGCAGGTGCCTCAAAATAACCTGTTTGCGGGCGCCGCGCCCCGCAAACAAAACAGCAACATCAGGGCTTTGGCAAGCCCACACCCAAAACCCCAACCCCCACCGGATGTTGTGGATGGATTCGGGCGAGTCCTCCCAGGATTAGACTCATTCTCAAAGTGTTCTCAAAACCCCTTCCGAGTCGCGACTCGGGCGCGACTCGGGGCCGGCCGAAGGTCTCTTGGGAGGGAGATAACGGGCGCCTCGGCCCAGACATGACAA
Organism: Allostellaceae bacterium; assembly: GCA_035280245.1. GTDB lineage: Bacteria > Pseudomonadota > Alphaproteobacteria > ATCC43930 > CGMCC-115725 > DASZHJ01. Next base: position 3,195 of record DATEGF010000220.1, on the reverse strand, counting down.
ACCCCGCCGTCGCGCCGGCGGGGCTTCCATCTCGCGGTAGAACGCCGAGACGCCGATCAGGTGATGGGCTTGATGCCCCAGCAGATTTTGATCGTCATGACCATCTCCATGTCCCGTCATATGGGCAGCCGACTCGGCTTTTACCACCTAGCGGGTTAAGGGCCGATGTATGCTGCCTCCGACTATAGGGGGTCGGGGAGGGCCGCGGCAATGCCGGAGACCGCTATCTGGTTCCTGGTCATCGTGGTCCTGCTTTTCGCGACCACGGCTCGGGTTCAGTATCCGCGGCTCGTCAAACTCCGATACTTCTTCTACGCACTCGTCCTCGCGCTCGCGAGCGCAGGCTTCTATCTCGATTTTCGTGACCTGTGGGGCGATCCACATCAGGAATGGCAGATCACCGTCTTGCTCGGATCGAGTCTGATCGTGCTCGGGTGGATCTTCACCAACGAGATGGCGATCTACAATTCCCGGAAGCAGCACACCATCAGTCTGATCACGCAACTGGTCACGAGCGGACAGCGGGTGCGGGACATGAAGACCATCCGCAAATCCTTGCCGCGACGTGCGCCCGTCACACAGACCGCATTCGACTACACGGATGAGGCTCATCCTCTCGCTCAGGCAATCGATCGCGAGCTCAACTTCCTCGAGTTCATCGCCATCGGTGTAAACAGTGGCGACCTGGAAGAGACTATGACCAAGAAAATGCTGAGCGGGGTCGTGATCTTCTTCGTGGGTCAGGTTCGCGACTACATCGATTTCTGGCGCAGGCGCGACCGCGAGACCTGGCAGGAACTCTGTGCCCTTTACGACCGTTGGAACGGACCACCAGGGCGGTAGCGCTCTCACCGCGTTTTTGAAATTGAGCTTCGCGTCAAACAGAGCCGACCCGCTAGGAAAAGGAGCTGGAGCGGACTAAAACGACCAGCGCCTCGAGAAAGACTGTACAACCGCAAGAGGACCGCATCGCATGATCTCGATATCCGCTTTCCGATGGGTGCCGGAGTTTGCTCAGGGCCAGGTGCGCGATCTGCGCGCGCGTTGGGCGCTGGAGGAGGCGGGGCTGCCCTATAAGACGCGCCTCCTCGAGATGGGCGATCAGGACAAGCCGGATTATCGCGCGCTGCAGCCATTCGGGCAGGTGCCGATCCTCGAGGAGGAGGGATCCGTGCTCTTCGAGTCCGGGGCGATCGTGCTCCATATCGGCGAGCGGAGCGAGGCGCTGCTGCCGAAGGACCCGGCCGCGCGGGCGCGCGCGACGCAATGGCTGATCGCGGCGCTCAACTCGGTCGAGCCGTTCCTCCTCAATGTCGCGATCATCGACCTCTTCTACCCGAACGAGGAATGGGCGAAGTTGCGCCGCCCGGGCGCGGTGGAGTTCGCGCGGAAGCGCCTCAACGGCCTCTCCAAGTCGCTCGGCGACAAGCCCTACCTCGACGGCGACCGCTTCACCGCGGGCGATCTGATGATGACGACGGTGCTCAGGATCCTGAAGCACACCGACATCGTCACCAGCGACAAGCGGCTCGCCGCCTATATCGAGCGCTGCACCGCGCGGCCCGCCTACAAGCGCGCCTTCGACGCGCAGATCGCCGATTTCAGGAAGGCCGCCTAGTCCGCGCTCAGGCCGCGTCGGCCCCTGCTTCCCGGGCCGCTCCGGGCTCATCTCGGTCGAGCCCTCGTGGTAGCCTCGTCCCTCGCGTGCGGGTAATGGGGTACCGAAATGAGCGTGGAAGAGACGTCACTTGAGCCGAGCGACGCGCCGGTGGAGCTGCCGCTCACGGCCTATTGCACCAACTGGGCGCTCCGGATGCCGATCGTGGTGGCACCCCGGGAGCGGCCCTGGATGGAGGCGACGCCGCAGCGCTACGCGAACCGCTGCCTCCCGCTCCTGATCGCGAACCAGTCGGGCTGGCTCGTCCTGAGCTCCCACAAGGTGGCGGTGACCTGGGACGGCGGCATCGGGCTCGAGAACCTCCGCGTCGAGCACCTCGCGGGCGACCCGCCCTACTCGGCCGCGAGCCATTTCGGCTCGGGCATCCTCACCTTCAGCGTGCCCTACCTCTTCCGCACGCCGCCGGGGTTCAACCTGCTGGCGCGCGGGCCCACCAACAATCCGAAGGACGGCATCTCACCGCTCGACGGCGTGGTGGAGACCGACTGGCTCGAGGCCACCTTCACCATGAACTGGAAGCTGACGCGGCCCAACCACACCGTGGTCTTCGAGGTCGGCGAGCCCGTGGCGATGCTGGTGCCGCAGCCCAGGGGCGAGCTCGAGGTCTTCCGGCCGGAGATCCGCGACCTCGCCGACGACCCCGAGACCGCGGCCGCGTTCCAGCGCTGGTCGGACTCGCGCATCAAGTTCAACGCGGACCTGAAGCAGCCGGGCTCCGACGCGCAGCGGCAGCGCTGGCAGAAGCACTATTTCCAGGGCGGCTCGATCTCGACCGCGAAGCCGATCGAGCACCAGAGCAAGCTCACGCTGCACCCGTTCGTCGACCGGCGTAAGGCCCCTTGAAGGAAGATTCCCCCTCTGTGGCGAACTTACTTTTGTCCTCCGTGTGGCCCGCCACCTTTTCCTATTCCTCTCCGCCCTGAAGGGCGGAGAGGAATACTTTGAGAGAGAATGGTGCCGGCGGGTGCTAAGGCAGCGCGAGCGTGACGCGTCGATTGCGGGGCTCGCGGACGCCGTCGGGCGTGGGCACCGCCGGGTTTTCCTTGCCGTGCCAAGCCTCGGCGACGACGGTGTTGGGGACGCCGTCCCTCGCCAGCTCAGCGCGGACCGCGTCAGCGCGGCGCTTGCTGAGGCCGATGTTGTACTGCGCCGTCCCTGCCAGATCCGTGTAGCCGTCGATCCGGACGGTCACCGCGCCCGTGCGCCTGAACGCATCCGCTGCTTGTTTGATGATCCCCATGGCCTCCGGCGTGAGAGTGGCCTTGTCGAAATCGAAGTAGACCACGAAGACCGGTGCTTGCGCGGCGGGTGGCGGTGCCGGTTGCGGTGGCGGGGGTGCCGCGACGGGCGTCACGGGCGGCGGCAGCGGCGCAGGCGCGCCGAAGCTGAAGCGGATGCCGGCCGAGACCGCGTGGGCGGTGTAGTCTCCGTTCCACTTGAAATCGTAGTCCGCGAAAATCTTGGTCTGTGCCGAGACGCCGTAGGTGAGGCCGATTCCCGCGATCGCGCTCTCGCGG
>DATEGF010000219.1:0-2075 GCA_035280245.1 Allostellaceae bacterium | reverse complement strand
GTGCTCGTACATGTCGAACACGAGCACGGGGCGACCGCCCGCGAGGTTGGTCGTGTGGTCGGCGGCCCACTGGTTGACGAGCCGCTTATCCCGCGGCGAATAACCGAGGATCACCCAGCCGGAGCCGCCGCCCTCCGCTTTGCCCATCGCGGAGAACTCCGCGCGCCACTTCTCGACGCTGCCGAAGTCGCGGGCGATCGCTTGCGCAAGTGCACCCGAGGCCGCTCCACCACCGCCGATCCCATCGAAATAGATCTCGTGCAGGATCATCGAGTTCATGGCGATCAGCTCCTCGCGCTTGAGGCCGTTGATCGTGAATACCGGCGCCTTCGCGAAATCGAGCTCGGCGAGCTGGGCGGTAATGGCGTTGAGCCGCTTCACGGCGCCGCCGTAGTTGTTCTCATAGTGGCTCACCAGGAGCTTCTCGGAGAGTCCCTTGATGCTCTTGGGGTCGAAAGCGAGCGGCTTGATCTCATAGGTCATGGGCTTCGTTCCTGTACTGGATTGCGCAAGCGCGGGACGCTGCGGAATCGCGGCCGTGCTGACGACCGCACCCGCCACCGCGACGCTGCTTCGGATGACGTCGCGCCGTCTCAGTCCTTGGGTCATATCGGCTCTCCTCGTTCTGGGGTTTGCGTCCGATACAAGGTGCGACTGAAGGTGATTGTTTCCGGCCCCGAGGCTCACTCCGTTCGCGAGAGCATCCGCGCGCCGCCCGCCGCATACCAGGAGGAGAGGCCACCACGGAGAAACTTGGCGTCGAAGCCGCGCTCACAGAGCGCGGCGGCGACACTGCAACCAACATGGAAGCCATAGGCGCAATAGACGAAGACGGGCTCGCTAGGGGAGAGCTCCTTGGACCACTCGTCGATCTGCGCCGGATCCCGCCAGATCGCGCCCTTCATCATGTCGGTGTACCGCGAGTAGTAGTGCGCGGGACGAGCATCCAGCACCTGGGCGTGATCGCGCTTGGCGATCTCCGCCGAAAACTCCTCGACCGTGATGGACGGCAGGTTGAGGCGGTCGATCGCGGCAAGATCGAAATCGGAAGAGAGTTCCTTGACGGATCGCACCGGCGCAATGTCCGCATCTTGGCTCGACTTGGCCACACCCTTGGCATCCGCAAACCGTGCGCCCACCAGCTCCCAATTGATATTCCTCATGAAGGCGTCGATGTAGGCGATCGCGTTGGCGCCGAAGTCGATGTGATACGCGTGCTCGTACATGTCGAGCACCAGGACCGGCGTCGCGTCCACCAGCACGCCCGCGTGATCGAGTGCGATCTGGTTGCAGAGCCGACGGTCGCGCCGAGAATAGGTGAGCAGCACCCAGCCGGACCCACCTCGGAGTGACCGTGCGGACGCCATGAACTCCCTCCGCCAGGATTCGACGGAGCCGAAATGCTCTGTGAACGCCGCGGCCATCGCTGATGTCATCCGGCCGTCGCCGCCGAGATTGCTGAAGTAAAGCTCATGCAGCGCCACTGATCCCATGGCGGCATGCTCCTCACGCTTGAGCGCGCGAACGCGGTAGCCGCGCGCGGTCGCGAGGTCGAGCTCGGCCAGCTCGTCGCGGATCTCGTTCAAGGTCCGCACGGTGGTGCCGTAGTCATTTTCGTAATGGCTCACGAGCATCCGCTCGGAGATACCATTCAGCGCCCAGGGCCGGATCGGGATGGGGAAGATTGTCTGACGCATAGAACTCTCCTCTCTCACTTCGCTCTTGACGTGGAAATTTGCGGATCGCGACGCGGTGCGGCGACGCCTTGATGGGCTTGCTCCTCCGGCGGGCGCACGTGGCGGAACATCGCGAGGAGGAGCAGGTCGTAGACGGCCTTGATGCCGCCGCCGATCACCAGCGGCCAGCCGAAGCCCGAGAGCGTGAGCATCCAGCCGGCGATCGAGGGGCTGATGGCGGAGGCGAGGCTCCGCGGAACCGAGGTGACGCTGGCGGCGGCGGTGCGCTCGGCCGGCGTCACCACCGCCATCACGTAGGAGGTGCGCGTCGGCACGTCCATCTGCGAGAGCGCGCTGCGCACCAGCAGCAGGACCACCGCGACCCAGAGATTCGGCGCG
>DATEGF010000218.1:0-9468 GCA_035280245.1 Allostellaceae bacterium | reverse complement strand
GTTCAATCATCTCCGTCACATCGAGTTGCCGCTGCTGACCTTGGCGGCCTACTACTACGGGTCCTTCACCTTGATCTATCGTGCCGAATACGACGCGGTCACCGAGCGGTTGTTCGTGAAGGTCGCGAAGGCCAAGGGTCTCGGTGAGACGGCGATCTCGTTCCGCCATGTGCTCCCCAATGCGATCCTGCCCGTCATCACCTATGTCGGCTTGAGCCTCGGCCAATTGATGGGCGGCGCGGTCGTCACGGAGTCTCTGTTCTCGATCCCGGGCGTCGGCAGCCTGCTCGTGAACTCGATCATGTCGCGCGATTACCCGGTGATGCTGGCTATCGGCATGATCACGATCATCGCCGTGATACTGATGAACGCGCTCGCCGATGCGCTCTATGCGGTCGCGAACCCGCAGATCAGGCTCGAATAGGCGGCGGACGCAACGGACTAGAAAGGGAGAATGCCATGCTACGGCGAGATTTGCTCAAGCTCGCGGCGCTTTCGTCCTTACCGGTTCCGTTCGGCGGAACCTTTGCGGCCGCGGCATCGGAGACGCCCCGCTCCGGCGGGACGCTGGTGGTCGCGGTGCAGAACGACGCGAAGTCGCTCGATCCGACCTATCGGATCAACTTCTCCGAAGGCCCGCCACTCTACTTGATCTTCAACTCGCTGGTCGGGCTCGCGCCGGACTTCACCATCATTCCCGAGCTTGCGGAGCGCTGGGAGACCGCGAGCGACGGCAAGACCCTGACCCTGTTCCTGCGCGGCGGCGTCAAATTCCACGATGGCACCGCCTTCGACGCCAAGGTCGCGAAATGGAACATCGAGCGGCGCCTGGACGAGAAGGTCAACTCGCCCTCGCGTCCGCAGCTCCTGGAGATGATCGCGGGCGTCGAGACACCGAGCGACACGACGCTCGTCCTCCATCTGAAGGGTCCCTCGCCCAGCCTCCTCGACCTCCTGGCGCAGCGCGAAGGGTTCATGATCTCGCCGACGGCGATGGAGAAGTACGGCGCCGATTTCGGCCAGCATCCGGTCGGCACCGGCCCCTTCATCTTCAAGTCGTGGACGCAGGGCCAGCAGATCGTGGTCGAGAAGAACCCGAACTACTGGGAGCCGGGGAAGCCGTATCTCGACCGCGTGACCATCATGCTGATGGCGAACTCCGCGGTCGGCGTGCCGCGCCTGTTGACGCGCGAGCTGGACTTCGTCAGCGCGCTCACGCCGGTCGATATACGCACACTCTCGCAGGCGAAGGACCTCGTGCTGTCGCCCAGCCCGGGCAGCCGCTGGATGTCGCTGCAGATGCGCGTCGACCGGCCGCCCTTCGACAACCTCAAGCTCCGCCAGGCGATGGCTTATGCGATCGACCGCAAGCGCATGGTCGAGATCATCATGGATGGCAAGGCGCCGATCGCCGAAGGCTTCGTGCCGCCGGGCCTCTGGTGGTTCGACCCGAATCTCAAGTCCTATCCCCACGATCCCGACAAGGCGAAAGCGCTGGTGAGCGAGATCGGCGCACTGGCCGAGACCGAGTTGCAGCTCGCCACGCAGCCGGTGCCGATCTACCAGCAGGTGAGCCAGCTCGCGCAGGAAGCGATGCGGGCCGTCGGCCTGAAGGTCACCATCGTGCCAGTCTCGATGAACGACTGGTATCCGCTGCTGATCAAAGGCGCCACCAACTTCCTGCCGATCCGCTGGACGCAGCGCCCGGATCCCGATGGGCTCTTCACCTACCTGTTCGAGAGCAAGTCGAGCGGGAACTCCTGCCACTACTCCAATCCGGAGGTCGACAAGCTCCTGGCGGAGGCGCGCAGCATCTCGGACCAGAGCGCCCGCGCCTCGCTCTATTTCAAGGCGCAGGAGTTGATAACCCACGACCTGCCTTACATCCCGCTGTTCTTCTCGATCGAATTCGCGGCCATGCAGAGCAATGTCCGCAACTACGTCTGGATCGCCGACGAGGTGCCGCGCTTCCGCGAGGTGTGGAAGGCAGCCTGAGAGTCGCATGACCAAGGCGAAGAACCCGCTCTGGGTCAAAAGGGAGGTCGAGCCGCTGAGGGAGCGAACCCTCAAATCGCTACGCGACGCCATTCTCTCGAACCACCTGAAGCCCGGACAGCGACTCGTGGAGCGCGATCTCTGCGAGCAGGTGGGCGTTAGCCGCAGCAGCATCCGCGAAGCGCTGCGCTATCTCGAATCCGAGGGGCTGGCCGAGAGCCGCGGCACCAAGGGCATGTTCGTCGCGGTGCTGAACCGCAAGCAGGCACTCGAGATCTACGAGGTCCGCGCCGCGCTCGAGAGCGAGGCCGCGCGGCACTTTGCCGTGCGTGCCAGCGAGGCCGACATCAAGGCGATCCGCCACGCCTACGAGAGTGCCGAGCGGCTCTTGTCGGGCGATGCCGAGCGGCTCAGCCGCGAGATCGACCGCTTCTTCGAGATCCTGTTCACGGGCGCACGCAACGCGACCGCGTTCGCCTTGCTGCGAATGGTGCGCGCCCGGATCAATCTGCTGCGCCACGCCACCACGCGGGCCGCACCTCGGGAGCGTCTCGTCGCCTCCATGGCGCAGATGAAACTGATCGTCGAGGCGCTGGAGCGCCGGGATGCGGCAGCCGCCGCCGACGCCTGTCGCGGCTACGTTGCACGCTCGGCGGAATTCGCCAGCCAATTTCTCGAGAAGCAAAAAGAGCTCCCGTGAGCCGACAGCCGATCCGCGCGCGATGACCCGCGAATGAAAAAGCTCTTCTTGCCGCCGCAGGGCCTGGTCGGATGCGCCATCGTGCTCTTCGTCGTCGTCGCCGTGGCGGGCGCCCGGATGTTGGCCCCGTTCGATCCGACGCAGAGCAGCATCTCCTTCCTGAGCCCGCCCGACGCAACCTATTGGCTGGGCACCGACGAGCTCGGGCGCGATACCTTCTCGAGATTGCTCTATGGAGGCCGCTCGTCCCTCGTCGTGGGTGTGGGCGCCTCCGTGATCGCGTTGCTCATCGGGCTGCCCATCGGGTTGGCGGCGGGCTACGTGGGTGGCCGCGTCGACCTCGTCGGACGACAGGTGATCGATCTCTTTGTGGCGCTGCCCGGCCTGGTTCTCGCATTGATCATCGCCGCGGTGATGGGCCCGACGCTCCTCAATCTCACGCTGGTGCTGGGCCTGGTGAACTGGCCGCGCGTCGCGCGGCTCGCACGCGGTCAGGCGCTCGCCATCCGCGAGTCCGTCTTCGTCGAGGCGGCGCACGCCGCGGGCGCCGGCACGGGCTGGATCATTTATGCGCACATCTGGCCGAACGTGCAGCGGATCATCGCCGCGCAATTCGCGCTCACCGTCGCCTACTCCATCTTTACCTCGGCGAGCCTCAGCTTTCTCGGCCTCGGCGTGCCGCCGCCGACGCCGGATTGGGGCGCCATGGTCCGCACGGGCTTCGACTACCTCTCGATCAATCCCGCGATGAGCCTCGCACCGAGCGCGGCGGTCGCGCTCACGGTGTTCGGCTTCTACCTGGTCGGCAGAAATATGGAATGACGGCGTCGGCACCCTCTGCGCCCCTGATTACCGTGAACGGCCTCGAGGTCGCCTTCCATGCCGGCGCCTCGAGCGTGCGGGCCGTCCGAGATGTCTCGTTCGCGATCGGCAAGAGCGAGGTCGTGGCGCTGGTCGGTGAGTCCGGTTCCGGCAAATCGACAACGGGTCTCGCGCTGCTGGGCCTGCATCCGCCCGCCAAGGCGACGGTCAACGGCGCGATCGGGGTCCGATGCAAGGACGGATCGGATCTCGACGTGGTCGGCGCCCCCGAGCGCCGGTTGCGCCGGCTGCGCGGCAACGACATCGCCATGATCTTCCAGGAGCCGATGTCCTCGCTCAATCCGGTCCATCGCATCGGTGACCAGATCGTGGAGGCGCTCCGCGTTCACCAATCCATGCCGCGGTCCAACGCCTGGACCCGCGCGCTAAGGCTGCTGACCGAGCTCGGCGTGCCGAGCCCAGAAAAATGCCTGGTGAGCTATCCACATCAGCTCTCCGGCGGCATGCGCCAGCGCGTCATGATCGCGATGGCATTGAGCAGCGAGCCGGCGCTGCTCATCGCGGACGAGCCGACCACGGCGCTCGACGTCACCGTCCAGGCCCAGATCGTCGATCTCCTGAGGGCGCTGCAGCAGCGTACCCACATGGCGATGCTGTTCGTCTCACACGATCTCGGGCTGGTGAGCCAGGTCGCCTCGCGCGTCCTCGTCATGTACGCGGGAGAAATCGTCGAGGAAGGACCACTGCCGGACGTTTTCCTGCGGCCGCGCATGCCCTATACCCGCGCGCTGATGCGGTCCCGCGCGGAGCTCGGCGCGACGCGGCGCAGGATCGAGCCGATCCCGGGCAACGTGCCGAACCTCGCGCGTCTGCCGAGAGGCTGCGCCTTTCATCCGCGCTGCCCGCACAGTGTGCCCGGCTTGTGCGATGTGAAGCCGCCCCCGCTCGAGCGGGCGGGCGATCGATGGTCGGTCCGCTGCCATCGCTGGCGCGAGGTCGAGGCGACCGAGACATGACCGCGGCGCCGCTGCTGCAGGTCCGGCGCCTGCGGAAATACTTCGACATCACCAAGGGGCTGTTCTCGCGGGTGGCGGGGCACGTGCATGCGGTGGAGGACGTGTCGTTCGATATCGCGCCGCGCGAAGTACTGGGGTTGGCTGGCGAGTCCGGCTCCGGCAAGACGACGATCGGACGCGCCGTGCTGCGCCTCGTCGAGGCGACGTCCGGCGAGGTGCTGTTCGACGGCAAGGACGTGCTGACGCTTGACGCACGGGCGCTGCGGGATTTCCGCCGCAGCACGCAGATCGTCTTCCAGGATCCCTATGCCTCGATCGATCCCACCATGACCGTGGCCGAGGTCGTGGCGGAGCCGCTCCGAGTGCAATCGCTCGCGCGCGGATCGGCGCTCTGGGATCGCGTCGAGCGGCTCCTCGCGGACGTATCGCTTCCGGCGGATTTCATGCGGCGCCGGCCCACGGACTTGTCGGGTGGGCAGCGGCAGCGCGTGGTGATTGCCCGCGCGCTCGCGGTCGAGCCCCGCTTCATTGTCGCCGATGAGCCGGTCTCGTCGCTCGACGTCTCGATCCAGGCGCAGATCATCCGGCTGCTGGAGGACCTGGAGGAGCAGCGCGGGTTCAGCATGCTGTTCATCTCCCACGATCTCGCGATCATGGAATATCTCTCGGATCGGATCGCGGTCGTCTATCTGGGCCGCATCATGGAGATTGGCCCCAGCCGCGAGCTCGTTTCCCGTCCGCGTCATCCTTATACCGAGGCGCTGATCTCCGCGGTCCCCGACACCACGAGCCAGCGGCGGCGGATCGTCCTCAAGGGCGATGTGCCGAGCCCGGTGGCGCCGCCCTCAGGCTGCGTCTTTCGGACCCGTTGCCTCTACGCGCTGCCAGCCTGCTCCAACGAGGTCCCGGCGATGCAAGAGGTCTCGCCCGGCCATTGGAAAGCCTGCATACGGGACGACGTCCCGTAGACACCGGCTATTGCGCCTTCTGCGATCATCTCACTCCTATCGCATCGTGGGCATGACGTACTCGGCGCCGGCCCTGATCCCCGTGGGCCAGCGCGAGGTGACAGTCTTGAGGCGCGTGTAGAACCGCACGCCCTCGGGGCCGTGGACATAGTGGTCGCCGAAGATCGAGCGTTTCCACCCGCCGAAGGAGTGGAACGCCATCGGCACGGGGATCGGGACGTTGACGCCGATCATGCCGATCTTGGCGCGCGCGCTGAAATCGCGCGCGGCATCGCCGTCCCGCGTGAAGATCGCGGCACCATTGCCGAACTCGTGCGCGTTCACGAGGTCGAGGGCCGACTCGTAACTCTTGCTGCGCACGACGGAAAGCACCGGGCCGAAGATCTCCTCGCGGTAGATCCGCATCTCCGGCGTGACGTCATCAAAGAGGCATCCGCCGAGGAAGAATCCGTTCTCGTAGCCCTGCAGCTTGGTGCCGCGGCCGTCGACCACGAGCTTGGCGCCTTCTTTCACGCCGTGGTCGACATAGCCGCGCACGCGGTCGTAGGCCTGCTTGGTGACCAGCGGACCCATTTCCGCCTCGGCATCGGTATAGGGGCCGATCTTGAGATTGCGTACCCGTGGCGCAAGCTTCTCAAAGAGCGAGTCAGCGGCATTGCCCACCGCGACAGCCACGGAGACCGCCATGCACCGCTCGCCGGCGGATCCGTAGGCCGCGCCCATCAGCGCGTCCGTCGCCTGGTCCATGTCCGCATCGGGGAGCACGACCATGTGGTTCTTGGCGCCGCCGAGCGCCTGGACCCGCTTATTGTGCGCGGCCGCCGTGTGATAGACGTACTCGGCGATCGGGGTCGAGCCCACGAAGCTCACGGCCGCGATATCAGGGTGTGCCAGGATCGCGTCGACCGCCGCCTTGTCGCCGTTGACGACATTCAGGACGCCCGGCGGCGCACCGGCCTCGAGCAGGAGCTCCGCGAGCATTAGCCCCGCCGACGGATCGCGCTCCGACGGCTTCAGGATGAAGGTGTTTCCGCAGGCGATCGCCACCGGGAACATCCACATCGGCACCATCGCCGGGAAATTGAAGGGCGTGATGCCCGCGACCACCCCGAGCGGCTGGCGCACCGAATAGCTGTCGACGTTCGTGCCGACATTCTCGGTGAACTCGCCCTTGAGGAGGCTGGGCACGCCACACGCGAACTCGACCACCTCGATGCCGCGGGTGACCTCCCCGGTCGCATCGGCCAGCACCTTGCCGTGCTCGGAGCCGATGAGGCGCGCGATCGTGTCGCGACTCTTCTCCAGGAGCTCCTTGTAGCGGAACATCACGCGCGCACGGCTGAGCGGCGCCGTCTGGGCCCATTTCACCGCCGCGCTCTTGGCGTCCTGAACCGCGGCATCCACCTCCGCGGCGCTCGCGAGCGGGACCCGCGACGTCACCTCGCCGGTCGCGGGGTTGTAGACATCCCGGAAGCGGCCGCTCTGGCCCGCAACCTTCTTGCCTCCGATGAAATGAGAGAGTTGGCCGACCATTGCTACCTCCTTCGCATCTTGCAGAGCGACGATTCGCTGTACCAGCTCCTCGGTCTCGCGAGTGTGAGCTTCGCGGTTCGAGTATCCTCCTGCTCAGGCGAAGCCGTGTTCCTTCTCGGCGATGGTCAGGCTCTCGTCGACGATCGCGACCATGCGGTCGATCTCCTCGCGCGTGACGACCAGCGGTGGGCAGAGGTGCACCGACATGAAGACGCGCGTGAGCAGCCCGCGCTGCTCCATCAGCTCGACCATGCGGCGGCTGAAGGGATGGCCCGCGGCGGCGGGGCCGAGGCCGAAGGGCTCCTTCGTCGCCTTGTCCTTGACGAGCTCGGCGGCGCACATGAGGCCGCGGCCGCGCACGTCGCCGACCGTCGGATGGGCGAGCAGCGTCCGCATCCTCTCGAGGAGATAGACCCCGTTGTTGGCGCTGCGCTGCGGCAACTCCTCGCGCTTCAGGATCTCGATGTTCTTGAGTGCCGCGGCGCAGGAGGTCGCCTGGCCGCCGAAGGTCAGGAGATGGGCCAATGCCACGTCCTGCTTCTTGAACTCGTCATAGAGCTTCGCGCTGACCGCGACGGCGGCGATCGGCGCGTAGCCGGACGACAGGCCCTTGGCCATGGTCATGAGATCGGGCACCACACCGAACTGCTCGGTCGCGAACATCGTCCCGGTCCGGCCGAAGCCGTTGATCACCTCGTCGAGGATCAGCAGGACGCCGTGCTTGTCGCAGATCTCGCGGACGCGCTGCCAGTACTTCGGCGAGGGCACATTGCTGTTGTTGGCGACCGAGATCGGCTCGCCGATCACCGCCGCCACCGTGTCCGGCCCTTGCGCCAGGATCTCCTGCTCGATGGCATTGGCGCAAGCGAGGTCGCCGGCTTCGCCCTCGAGGCCGAAATCATTCCGATAGCGGCTCGGCGAGGGGACGAAGCTCACGCCATACATGAAGGGGCCGAAGAACTTCTCGTTGCGGGACGAGGTGATGCTCATGGCCCCCATGGTGGCACCGTGATAGCCGCCGCGCCGGGCGATGATCTTGTAGCGCTTGGGGAAGCCGCGCATCGCCTGAACCTGCTTGGCGATTTTCATGGCGCTCTCGACCGCCTCCGAGCCGCCGGAGCAGAAGAAGAACCGGTTGAGATCGCCCGGCGTGAGCTCGGCCAGCACCTCGCCGAGCTGCACCGCGGCGGCGTTGGTGTAGCTCGACGAGGAGACGTAGGCGAGCTCGCCCGCCTGCTTCGCCATCGCCTCGCCGATCTCTTTCCGGCCATGGCCGACGTTCACGACGTAGAGCCCGGAGATGCCGTCGAGGAAGGCGTGGCCATGGGCATCGTAGAGCGTCGAGCCCTCGCCACGGACGATGACGTGCAGCCCGTCGCGCTCGGCGAGATCGAGCCAACGCGCGGTATGGATCCAGACCCGGTCGAGCGCCTTCCGCTCGATCGGCGCGAAACTGCGGGGCTTTACTGCGTCGTCCATGCCTTCCTCCTACGGTGTTGGGATCCAGTCTAGCGTGATCATCGTCCGTGCGCGATTACGCTCGCGCGAAATGCGTCCGGAGCCGGCGGAACCGTCGGCTCACCATCATGGCCGGCACGCGGCGCGAATGGAACGGGTAGCGCGATGGCGGCAGGGTATGCGATCGGCAGACTGCCCTTCAAGAGACTACATGACAAAGCAAAGGCGGATGGCGTCGAGGATCGCCGCGTGGATGTTGCGGCTCGCGACGGCATCGCCGATCCGGTGCAGCTCGAAGGAACCGGACTTCGCCCGCGGCTGCGGCTTCGCTTCCAGAAGCGCGTCAATGTCTGTGACGCCGTCGTTCGCGGAGTCCGCGCGCAGGTCGCGGTAGAGCTGATCCGCCGGCAGGGTGCCGCGCTCCACGATGACCTGGTCCGCCATCAGTTCCATGGGCTCGCGCGTCATCAGGTTGCGGAACGTCGCGACCAGGCGATTGCCGCGCCGCTCCACCTTCTCGATTTCGTGATCGAAGGTGGTCGGCAGCTTGAGCTCGTAGGCGCGCCGCTTCCAGATGGCGCGCTCGGCGTAGGTGAGTTCCTGCGCCAGCATGGCGTCGATCGAGACCAGCTTCGCCTGGCGTCCCTGCGCGACCGCGAGCTCGGCCACCTGTGGCCCCGGGTGCCGGCCCGTTCCGTCGTAAACGAGAATGTCGCTCGCGAGCGGCACCGCGCCGCTGATTGCGTCCCAGACGGTGGTGCAGAGCTCGGCGCCGGGAATCCAATCGATGTCCGGCGTCCCGCCGGTCGCGACGATCACCACCTCGGGGCTCTCGCGCAGCACGTCGGCACGCTCGGCGTAGGCGTTGAGGCGCAGCTCCACGCCCAGACGCTCGAGCTCCTGCCGGCGCCAATCGATGATGCCGATGATGTCCTTGCGCCAGCTCGCCCGCGCCGCGAGCAGCACCTGCCCGCCC
>DATEGF010000217.1:0-5842 GCA_035280245.1 Allostellaceae bacterium | reverse complement strand
TGGGGCCGCGCGCGGCACTGGGCGAAACTCGGGTGCGGCTCGGCGGCGTGAATTGGCTTGGCGACGCGGCACCGGGCCCCGACGGCCGTCGGGTCGCCGTGAAGCTCCGCTCCGCACAGCCGCCGCTGCCGGCGACCGTGTTCCTCGACGGCGAGGGCGGCGGCGAGGCCGTGCTCGATGTGCCCGCTCTGGGCGTCGCACCGGGCCAGGCGTGTGTCTGCTATGACGGGAGCCGGGTGCTCGGCGGTGGCTGGATCCTTCGCCGCGCGGCGAAGGACGTCACGCCGACACGCGAGGTCGCTGCGGAAGCGGCCCAGCCGTAAGCTTCGCCCTGACCGCGGATCACTGCGCCGCGACCTCGCTCAGCTCCATTGGATCCTCGAGCGGGCTCGCATTCCAGACGAGATCAAGGTAGCGCCGTACCGCGACGTCGCTGGAGAAATGGCCCATGCGAGCGGTGTTGAGGATGGCGCGCCGCGTCCATTGCTCGGTATCGGCATAATCCGCCTCGACCTGGTCCTGGCAGCGCAGGTACGCCGGAAGGTCCGCGAGCACCAGATAGTGATCCCCGCCGCTGGTGAGCGCGCTCACGATGGACCTGAAGAGATCCGGCGACGACGGCGAGAAATGACCGGAGGAGATCAAGTCGACCGCGGCTTTCACCTCCGCGTTCTCGTGATAGGTGCGCCAGGGGTCGTAGCCCTCGGCGCGCAGCCGCGCCACATCCTCGATGGTCGCGCCGAAAGTGAAGAAATTCTCGGCGCCCACGGCCTCGCGAATCTCGATATTGGCGCCATCGAGGGTGCCGATGGTGAGTGCGCCATTGAGCGACAGCTTCATGTTGCCGGTGCCGGAGGCCTCGTGCCCTGCGGTCGAGATCTGCTCCGAGAGATCGGCGGCGGGGATGATGATCTCGCCCTTGTGCACGCTGTAGTCCGGCACGAACGCGACCTTGAGGCGGTCGGCGACGGCGGGATCCGCGTTGACGTGCCGGGCGACCTCGTGGATCAGCTTGATGATCAGCTTCGCCATGACGTAGCTCGGCGCGGCCTTGCCGGCGAAGACGACGGTCCGCGGCGCGCAGGGCGCGCTCGGATTGCGGCGCAGGCGGTCGTAGAGCACCACTGCATGGAGCAGCTTGAGCAGCTGGCGCTTGTACTCGTGCATCCGTTTGATGTGCACGTCGAAGAGCGAGTCGGGGTCGACGGCGATCCGGCAATCATGCGCGATCAGCTCGGCGAGCCGCGCCTTGTTCCGGTGCTTGATCGCGCGGAACGACTGACGGAACGCTGGATCGTCGGCGTGCGGCGCGAGCGCCGAGAGCGCTACGTGGTCGCGCTGCCAGTCGTCGCCGATCCGCGAGCGGATGAGCGCGACCAGCTCGGGGTTCGCCTCGTCGAGCCAGCGGCGGAAGCTGATCCCGTTGGTGATGTTGACGATCTTGCCGGGATAGAGCGCGGCGAAATCCGCGAAGGTCCGGCGCCGCAGCAGGTCCGTGTGGATCTTCGAGACGCCGTTGACCCGGCGCGAGCCGATGATCGCCAGATGCGCCATCCGGACCCGCCGCTCGCCGTCTTCGTCGATCAGAGACATCCGGCGCGCCAACGCGCCATCGTTCGGGCGCCGTCGCCCGACGTCGCGCAGGAACCGGTCGTTGATCTCATAGATGAGCTGCAGATGGCGTGGCAGCAGCGTCTCGAAGGTGCTGACCGGCCAGGTCTCGAGCGCCTCGGGGAGCAGCGTGTGATTGGTATAGGCGAAGCACCGCCGCGTCAGGTGCCAGGCGTGCTCGAGATCGACGTGGTGCCGATCGATCAGGAGGCGCAACAGCTCGACGATCCCGAGCGACGGATGCGTATCGTTGATCTGGATGACGACGTGCTCAGGCAGGTGGTTGAGCGGCCAGCCGCGGCGCAGGAACCGGCGCAGGATGTCCTGGACCGATGCGCTGACGAAGAAATACTCCTGCTTGAAGCGTAATTCCCGGCCTGCGCCCGACGCGTCGCCGGGATAGAGCACCTGGGACAGGCTCTCGATCGCGTTCTTGTGCGCGAAGGCGCCGATGTGGTCGCCGTCGTTGAACTTGTGCAGATCGAGCTCGCCGAACGAGCTCGGCGACCACAGGCGCAGCGTGTTGAGCCGCTTCGCCTGGTAGCCGAGCGTGGGCATGTCATAGGCGATCGCCAAGACCTCCTCGGCCGGGAGCCACTCCGGGCGCGGCCGCTCGGCGGGCTGGCGCTCAACCACGTGACCGCCGAAGGCGACGGGATGGATGAGATCGGCGCGCGCATATTCCCAGGGATTGCCGTAGCGGAGCCACGTCTCCGGCCGCTCGACCTGCCAACCGTCCACGATGTCCTGCGCGAAGAGCCCGCAGTCGTAGCGCATGCCATAGCCGTAAGCGGGCAGTCCGAGGTTCGCCATGCTGTCGAGCAGGCAGGCGGCGAGGCGGCCCAAGCCGCCGTTGCCGAGCGCCGGATCGACCTCGAGCTCGGCCACCGCCGCGAGGTCCATGCCGTGGTCGGCCAGCGTCCTTTGGACGCTCTCGTAGAGGCCGAAATTCCGCAAGGCATGGAGCAGGAGCCGGCCGGGCAGGAACTCCATCGAGAGGTAATAGATGCGCTTGGCGCCGGCCAGGCGCGCAGCCGCGACCCGGTCATCCCATTCCTCCCCGGTGTGCTCGCGCACGAGGTCGACGACCGCGCGCAGCCATTGCCTGCGGCTTGCCGCCTCCGGAGGCCGCCCGGTCAACGAGCGCACCTGGCGGAGCAAGGCTGCGGAATCACGTGACATCATGCAGGAAGCTGGCGAGTCCGAGGTAGGGTGTCAAATCGTTGTAACGACACCCTAAATTGCTCATCGGCCGGGGCAATTCGCGCATCTATCTGAGATCGCTGGCAGGAACGACCGCGTTCCGATCGCGCCTTGACGGGTCCGACCCGATCTCCTATATGCGGGCGCCCGGTGGCGGGGTAGCTCAGTTGGTTAGAGCAGGGGAATCATAATCCCAAGGTCGGGGGTTCAAATCCCTCCCCCGCTACCACCTGGACCGGACTGCCGTTCCCGACACGTTTCGCAAGGACAGTGAGCTCGGCCAAGCGCCCGTGAGCTGGGAGTTCGATAGGCCCGCCGCGCTCAGCGGCCGGGATCACGTCGACATGGTCGACCAATCTACGTATCAGCCGCACCGCCTCGCTCCGGGGGTCGCTCTGAAGCACATGGTGTCCGACACGCTTTCCGTCCTCATGGTAGTCTGGGTCACTCATATTCTTGACCGACCGTAGTGGACGGACAGATTGGGAGGGCATGTGTCGTGGCCGAGATGAAGTTCCGCTGGACTGATCCCGACGCATACGAGGTATTTATGGGACGCTGGAGCGAACTGCTTGCTCCTCTATTCGTCGCCTTCACTGGTATCGCCCAAGGTGACCGCGTGCTCGATGTGGCTTGCGGAACAGGTGCATTGACGAAAGCCCTGGCCAAAACCGGTGTCCAGGTGATCGGCATGGATGCCTCGGAGGGATACCTGGAAGGCGCGCGACGAAATCGGCCGCATCCAAACATCACTTACGAAAGTGGCGACATACGTCAGATGCGATTCGCCGATGCTTCGTTCGATGCAGTCGTATCGACACTTGCGCTGGATGTTCTTCCCGAGGTCGAGCAAGTGGTGGCCGAGATGAAGCGCGTTACCCGACCGGGCGGGACTGTCGCTTCTGCCGTGCATCAATTTCTTGGTGGCATGTCCGCCTTTGATCTCGTTTTAAACACCGCGTCCGTACTCGACGCGGGCATTCGCGAATTGCGGTCCAATCGGGCGGGCCGTCAGCAATTCTGGCCGAACGGGCAGGCAGCGCTATGGCGGAAGATGGGTCTCGCAGATATTGTGGAAATCCCGCTAGTGGTTGATTGCGAGTATCCCTCATTCTCGGATTACTGGGCGACGTTCACCGGCGGTCAGGGCATAATCTCGGCGCACTTAATGGCACTACCCGACAACGTGCGCGGCGCGGTTGAAGAGCACGTGCGGGTCGGGTATCTGCTCGGGTCGCCCGATGGACCCCGATCGTTCCCTATGATGTTTCGCGCTGTGCGAGGGACGGTCCCGCGTGCTTAGCAACGCGCTAGACTGTAGCTGGGAAGCGCGGCAATAAGCCATTGACCCCGACTGTCTGGCGCGCGGCGCAACTGTTCGCGGAGCGCCCCACGGCGCCGACGCTCCAATCGTGGCCGCTCAACGCGCTGATGTGTCCGATCAAAAAAGCCCATCCTTCACGCGGTCGAGGAGTTGCAGCGGGTGAAGCCGAAGGCGGGCGAGAGGGTGAACTGACTGGAACGAGCCATCGCGCGCGCGAGGAAAGGAGCGAAGCATGGCGGAACTGACCTACAAGGATGAGGCTGCCGCCGGATACGATCGAGTCTTTGGCTGGGTGTCCCGGCACTTCATCCCATTCCTGTTGCGCGCTGCGCGCGTCGCGCCTGGGCGGCGGGTGCTCGACATTGCCACCGGTACCGGCCTCGCTGCCGAGGCCGCAGCAGCGCTTGTTGGGCCACATGGTCATGTCACCGCTGCCGACCTCTCGCCCGCGATGGTCGAGCGGGCGCGCGAGCGCCTTGGCACACTGCCGAACGTCACACTCGCCATCGAGGACGGTCAAGCGCTCTCTCTCCCCGACGCGAGCTTCGACTCGATTGTGTGCAGCATGGGTCTGATGTTCTTCCCTGACCCGGCCCGAGGTCTCGCGGAATTTCACCGCGTCCTGAGGCCCGGCGGGCGTGCTGCCGTCTCGGTCAATACGGTCCCCGAACGCTCATTCATGACGCGCATTAACATCGTGATCGGGCGGTACGTGCCCGAGATAGCTGAGGCCGCCGCCCGTGTGTTCTCGCTCGGCGATGAGGCACGGCTCCATTCACTCTTCGCAGAGGCCGGCTTCTCGGAAGTAGAGATCACGACGCAGGCCCACCGCTTTGTGCTCCCATCCTTTGACGCCTACTTCGAGCCCATCGAACGCGGGGGAGGCTCCAGTGGGCAGGCGTACATCGCGCTGTCGGAAGAGGTTCGGCGTGTGGTGCGCAAGGAGGTCCAGCGCGATGTCGGCGACACCGGCGGCCCCATCGAGATCGAGGTAGAGATCAGATTTGCCAGCGGGCGCCGATAGGCACTGTCGTCCCCACTTAGCTCCCCAGAAGCTCCCCCACACGACCACTTCAGACAGCCGCTAACCCACTGACGGGACTCGCTTTCGGGCGATTGCCGCGATCATGCACCATGATCTCCCCATTCCACATACGCCGAGCCCGGCGACCCATCGCTAGGCCGGTCAGGTCGCCGGCTCCCCCGCCTTTATCCAGGCTTGGTAGTCGGCCCTGGTTTGATCGTTGGGCGGGTAGGTTCCGGGAATCTCCCGTCCCTGGCCGATTTGGCTAGGTAGGGTGAAGAAGCTGAGCGGCTCCCTGGCGGTTTGCCCTGGTGTGCCGCAGCACCCTACTTTGCTCCCCACTCGCTCCCCCACACGACCACTTCAGGCCACCGCTCACCCACTGGCGGACTCGCTTCCCGGTGAATTGCGACAAGCGCGCATGCTGACCGAGGGACCCGCTGGATTGAAAAGAGGCTGGGACCCCTAGACGGCCAGGGCATCCCCCCTCTGTGCGCGCGAGGCCGCCCACTGGATCTTGCTCGGTCAGGCGCGCACCTCGCATGACTCTCTTATGCTTACCGGGAAGCATTGCATGGGACCCGTGTTGCTCCTCCGGAAGGAAAGAGGAGGCGCAGCGAGCCGAGCATCTCGCGCGCCACTGGCGGGTCCCAGCCTCTTTTCAATCCAGCGGGTCCCTC
>DATEGF010000216.1:0-7459 GCA_035280245.1 Allostellaceae bacterium | reverse complement strand
TCGCGGAAGGGTTCACCGGCGCGGAGCCTCGTCCAGGGAGCCTTACCACTTCGTAAAGAAACCGGCCGAAGGGGGTGCGCCCCTTCGGCCGGTTCGTGCGCGCTGAGGCAAGACCTACTCGTACTCGCCCTCGATGTCCTTGCCCGTATAGTCCTTCATCATCGCGGTCGCGATCAGGCTGACGACCGCGCAGAACAGGATATAGCCCGCGATCGCATAGCCCGACTGGTAGTCCTTATAGAGCCAGGCCGCGATGAAGGGCGCGGGGCCGCCGGCGATCACCGACGCCAGCTGATATCCCAGCGACGCTCCGCTGTAGCGCAGTCTGCCCGTGAAGGACTCCGCGATCAGCGCCGCCTGGGGCCCGTACATCATGTCGTGCGGCACCAGTGACAGGAAGATCGCGATGAAGATCAGCACGCTCGAGCCCGTGCCCAACAGGCCAAAGTAGATGAACCCGAAGATGCCGACCGTCACCGCGCCGATCATGTACATCTTCTTGCGGCCGATCAGATCGGAGATGTGGCCCGAGAGCGGAATCGAGATGAAGGACAGGATCGCCGCCGCTGACACGGAGAGCAGCATGAAATCCCGCGAGACCTTCAGCACACCGGTGCCGTAGGCGAGCACATAGGCCGTGAAGATATAGAAGGGCGCCTGCTCGGCCATGCGAACGAAGGCGGAGACGATGATCTCCTTCCAGTTCCGCTGGATCACCTCGAGCGTCGGCTGCCGTTCGACCTTCTTCTCGGCGAGGAGCTTGGCGAAGATCGGCGTCTCCATGATACCGAGCCGAATCCAGAGGCCGATGCCCACCAGCACGATGCTGAGGATAAACGGGATACGCCAACCCCAGCTGGCGAACTGGTCGCCTGAGATCGTACTGAAGACATAGACAGCGAGGTTCGAAAGCAGCAGTCCGCAAGGCACGCCGAATTGCGGCCACGAGGCGACGAAGCCTCTGGAGCTCGGGCTCTTCGCCCATTCCATGGAGAGCAAGACCGAGCCGCCCCACTCGCCGCCCACACCCACGCCCTGGATGAAGCGCAGCACCGTCAGGATGATCGCGCCCCAGATGCCGATGCTCGCGTAAGAGGGCACGAAAGCGCAGAGGAACGTCGCGATGCCCATCAGCATCAGGGTCGCGATCAGCGTCGCCTTCCGCCCGATGCGATCGCCGTAGTGGCCGAAGATCGCGGCGCCCACCGGGCGCGCGACGAACCCCACGGCATAGGTCGTGAATGACAGGAGCTGACCCGACAGCGGGTCTTCGTTCGGGAAATAGAGCTTCGGGAAGACCAGCGCCGCGGCCGTCCCATAGAGAAAGAAGTCGTACCATTCGATCGCGGTGCCGACGGTGCTCGCGACCACCGCGCGCTTGAGCTGTACGCTATGCTCGAGGTCGGAAAGCCCCGATGCCGTTGTGCTTGTCATGAACGCATCTCCCCTCAGGTTGCGGCTTGTGCGGCTTTTGAGCACGCAAGCCCGCACCGTTCTGCGCGGTCCCTCGTGCGTCGCGGCGCCGTGCTTGGCCCCTGGCCGGCGATCTCAACGACTCCAATAGGATAACCTGCACGGGCGCGCGCTCCAAGCCCGCCGCTTCGTCGCAAGTGCGAAAATGCTAGACTGCGTGCCATGACCGCCACCCTCGCCAAGCCCGAGAAACAGCGGGAAATCGTCGACCGACTCGCGCTCTACGAGCGGCTGATGGCGCTTGGGGAGAGGGGCGAGCCTGACCGGCGGCGGGTCGCGGAGGTGCTGAAGGAAGCATTGCAGGCGGGCCGCGCCGAGGTGCGCCAGCGTTTCGAGGCGGGGGCGCTCGGGAGCGATACCGTACGCTCGCTCAGCTTCCTCATGGATCAGCTGATCCGGGCCTTGCATGATTTCGTGACGACCGCCGTCTATCCGCTCGCCAATCCGACCGCGGGCGAGCACATGGGCATGGTGGCGGTCGGCGGCTACGGCCGCGGCGAGCTCGCACCCTTCTCCGACATCGATCTCCTCTTCCTGCTGCCCTACAAGTCGACGCCACACACCGAGCAGGTCGTCGAGTATCTGCTCTATACGCTCTGGGACCTCGGCCTTAAGGTCGGGCACGCCACGCGCACGGTCGAGGACTGCATTCGCCAGGCGAAGGCCGACCTCACGATCCGCACCGCGCTCCTGGAGGCGCGCTACCTCTGGGGCGACCAGAAACTCTATGCGGACCTGCGCCAGCGCTTCGAGTCCGACATCCTCAAGGGGAGTGCCGCCGAGTTCGTCGAGGCGAAGCTCGCCGAGCGCGACCAGCGCCACGACCGGCTCGGCGATTTCCGCTATCAGGTCGAGCCCAACATCAAGGAGGGCAAGGGCGGGCTCCGCGACCTCCATGCGCTGTTCTGGATCGCGAAGTACATCTACCGGATCGAGGACGTCTCGAAGCTGGTCGAGCTCAACGTGCTCTCCGGCGACGAGTCCGAGCGCTTCGCCTATGCGCAGAATTTCCTCTGGACCGTGCGCTGCCATCTGCACTGGCTCGCGGGCCGGGCCGAGGACCGGCTCACCTTCGACTTCCAGGGTGAGATCGGCCGGCGCATGGGCTACACCGACCACGCGGGGACCCGCGGCGTCGAGCGCTTCATGAAGCACTATTTCCTGGTCGCCAAGGATGTGGGCGACTTGACGCGCATCTTCTGCGCGATGCTCGAGGCGCAGCAGCAACGGAAGCCCAAGTTCTCGCTCCGGAGCTGGGGCCTCTTCAAGAAGGCGATCGAGGGATTCCCGGTCGAGGGCGAGCGGCTCGACGTCGCCTCCGAGACCGCCTTCCGCGACGATCCCGTGAACCTGATCCGGCTCTTCCAGGTTGCCGACCAGCACGGGCTCGACATCCACCCGCACGCGCTCCGCCTCATCACGCAGTCGCTGAAGCTGATCGACGGGAAGCTCCGCGCAAACCCGGAGGCAAACCGCCTCTTCATGGAGATCCTGACCTCGCGCAAGGAGCCCATGATCGCGCTCCGGCGCATGAACGAGGCCGGCGTCTTCGGTCGCTTCGTGCCGGATTTCGGCCGTGTGGTCGCGCAGATGCAGTACGACATGTACCACCACTACACGGTCGACGAGCACACGATCTTCGCGATCGGCATCCTGCACGATATCGAGGCGGGGAAGCTCAAGGAGGAGCTACCGCTCGCGACCTCGATCATGCCGACGATCGACTCGCGCCGCGCGCTCTTTCTCGCAGTGCTGCTGCACGATATCGCCAAGGGCCGCGGCGGCGATCACTCGGTGCTGGGGGAGGGCGTTGCACAGAAGCTCGGACCGCGCGTCGGTCTCAGCGACGAGGAGACCGAGACCGTGGCGTGGCTCGTGCGCTGGCACCTGCTCATGAGCAACACCGCCTTCAAGCGCGACATCGACGATCCCCAGACCATCCAGGATTTCGCGGCGAAGGTGCAGTCGCCTGAGCGATTAAAGCTGTTACTGATCCTGACCGCCGCCGACATCCGCGCCGTTGGACCCAAAGTCTGGAACGGCTGGAAGGCGAGCCTGCTGCGCGAGCTCTATCACCGCACGGCCGCGGTCATGTCGGGCGGCCTCGGCTCGACCGAGCGCGACCAGCGGATCGCCGCCGCGCAGGAGGCGACGCGCACGCTCCTGCCGGACTTCACGCCGGACGAGATCGCGGCCTACGAGGCGAAGGGCTATCCCTCCTATTGGGTCTCCTTCGAGCCCGAGGAGCTGGCTCGTCACGCTCGGCTCATGCGCGAGGCCGACCGGCGGCAGCAGCCGCTCACGGTCGAGACCCGGGTCGACACCAAGCATGCGGTGACGGAGGTCACGGTCCACACCAGCGACCACCCCGGACTCTTCTCGCAGATCACCGGCGCGCTCGCGATGGCGGGCGCCAACATCGTCGACGCCAAGATCCTCACCATGTCGAACGGCATGGCGCTCGACACCTTCCGGGTCCAGGACGCCGCGGGCGGCGCCTTCGACCGGCCGGAGAAATTGGCGAAGCTCGCGGTGATCTTCGAGCGCGTGCTGGCGGGCGAGCACGACCCGAAGCTCGAGCTTGCGAAGCCCCGGGGTTACGCGGGCCGCACCCGCACCATGGCCGTGCCACCCCGTGTCCTCATCGACAATGGTGCCAGCGCCACCCACACCGTGGTCGAGGTCAACGGCCGCGACCGCCCCGGCATCCTCTTCGAGCTCACCCGCGCGCTCACCCGCCTCAACCTGCAGATCAACTCCGCCAAGATCTCGACCTACGGCGAGAAGGTGGTCGACGTCTTCTACGTGAAAGACCTGTTCGGCCACAAAATCGAGCACGAGCAAAAACTTGCGGAAATTCGCGCGCGCCTGACCGAGGTACTGGCCGAGCCCACCGCCGCACCGGCCGAGCCGCCGGTGCGCCCGCGACGCGCGGGCGAGGTGGCGGCGGAGTAGCCTCACCTCTTTCTCGCACCTCTATTCCGTCATGGCCGGGCTTGGCCCGGCCATCCACGACTTTCTTCGTGGGAGAACACGTGGATGCCCGGGACAAGCCCGGGCATGACGGTGGAGAGAAGCGAACGTGAATTGACATGGCGGACGAGGCCCGCGAGGCTCACGCCGACAACGCCAACGCCAGAGGCTCTGCATGCTGATCAATGCCGATTTCAGCGCCCGCGCGGTTGTGGACACGAAGGCACTGCCGTGGGTCCCCTCGCCGCTCGCGGGGGTCGAGCGGAAGATGTTGGATCGCGACGGCGGCGAGACCGCGCGAGCGACCAGCGTCGTGCGCTATGCCGCGGGGAGCGCGTTCGATGCCCATGAGCACCACGGCGGCGAGGAGTTTTTCGTGCTGGAGGGCGTATTCTCGGACGAGCAGGGCGACTATCCGGCCGGCACCTATGTGCGCAATCCGCCCGGCTCGCGCCATCGTCCCTTCAGCCGCGAGGGCTGCGTCCTCTTCGTGAAGCTCCGGCAGATCGCGGCGGACGATGGCGCTCGCGTCGCGATCGACACCACGAGGTCGGCCTGGACGCCTTATCCCGGCGCCGAGGGGCTGGACATGATGATGCTGCACACGCACGGGCGCGAGCGCGTCTATCTCGCGCGCTGGGCCACGGGTGCGAGCTATCCGATGCACGGCCACGCCGGCGGCGAGGAGGTCTACGTGCTCTCGGGCGAGCTCGGCGACAATCTCGGCATATATCCAGCGGGCACCTGGATCCGCAGCCCCGTCGGCAGCGAGCATGCGCCCTTCTCGAAGACGGGCGCGGTCATCTACGTGAAGTCGGGACACCTCGTCGATCCCGTGGCGTGGAGCCGGCCGGCGGCCTGAGGTCAGGAGAGCGTCCGCGATGTCGCTTCAGTTGTTCGCGCATCCCTTCGCGGCCTACTGCCAGAAGGCGCTGATCGCACTCTACGAGAACGGCACGCGCTTCACCTACCGCGTGCTCGACCAGTCTGATCCCGCGACCTTCGAGGAGTTCGCGCGCCTCTGGCCGATCCGGAAATTCCCGCTGCTCGTCGACGACGGCCGCGTGATCGCGGAGGCGACGATCATCATCGAGCATCTCGGCGTTCATCATCCGGGGCCCGTGCGGCTCATCCCGGAGGATGCCGCGGCGGCGCTCGAGGCGCGCTTCCTCGACCGCTTCTTCGACAACTACGTCCAGACGCCGGTCACCAAGATCGTGACCGATAGGCTCCGCGCGCCCGAGGAGCGCGACGCCAAGGGCGTCGCCGACGCGCGCCAGCAGCTCGACACTGCCTATCGGTGGCTCGAGCAGCACATGGCGGACCGCGAGTGGGCCACCGGCGAGAGCTTCAGCCTAGCCGACTGCGCGGCAGCGCCGTCGCTCTTCTACGCGGACTGGACGCATCCGATCGGGGACGAGTTTGCGGCGGTCCGCGCCTATCGGAGCCGGCTCAACCAGCGCCCGTCCTTTGCCCGCTGTATCGAGGAAGCCCGCCCCTATCGCCCCCTCTTCCCGCTCGGCGCGCCGGAGCGGGATTAGGGACGCCGCTTCTTGCACCAGCCTTCCACACTACTCCCCCACATCGTCATGGCCGGGCTTGACCCGGCCATCCACGCGGCTGTCATCGCGCTCCACCCAAAGACGTGGATGCCCGGGACAAGCCCGGGCATGACGTGGAAGAAAGATTGCGCTTCGCCGAGATCGCGGGGACGCGCGTAACGCCGGCCGCTACTCCCGCAAATCCTCGAAGAATTCCTTCACCCTCGAGAAGAATCCTTCGGCTTCGGGGCTGGTGGCGCGTTTGCCGTCGCCGGCCTCGGCGAATT
Source organism: Allostellaceae bacterium (assembly GCA_035280245.1). Classification (GTDB taxonomy): domain Bacteria; phylum Pseudomonadota; class Alphaproteobacteria; order ATCC43930; family CGMCC-115725; genus DASZHJ01. The sequence continues at coordinate 1,185 of DATEGF010000216.1, read as the reverse complement.
CGCGCAGCAGCTCCTGCTGGCGCTTGGTCAGGTTGACCGGCGTCTCGACGGTGACCTCGATGTACATGTCGCCGCGCGAGGGCGAGCGGAGCACGCTCATGCCCTTGCCCTTGAGTCGGAACTGCCGGCCGGACTGGGCGCCAGCGGGGATGGTGAGCTTGGCGCGGGTGCCGTCGATCGCGGGCACCTCGACGGTGCCACCCAAGGCCGCGGTGCTGATGTCGATCGGCACGCGGCATTGGATGTTGGCGCCGTCGCGCTGGAAGAAGCGATGCGGTTTCACCGAGAGAAAGATATAGAGGTCGCCCGGAGCGCCGCCCCGCACGCCTGCCTCGCCCTCGCCAGAGAGCCGGATGCGGTTCCCGTCCTCGACGCCCGCGGGGATCGAGACCGAGAGCGTCTTCTCGCGGCGCGTGCGACCCTGGCCGCCGCAGACCCGGCAGGGGTTCTCGATCACCCGGCCGCCACCGTGGCAGGTGGGACAGGTGCGCTCGATGGTGAAGAAGCCCTGCTGCGCGCGCACCCGGCCGTGGCCGTGGCAGGTGGGGCAGGTGACGGGCTTCGAGCCCGATTCCGCGCCGGTGCCGCTGCAGGATTCGCAGGCCGTCAGGGTCGGCACGCGGATGTTGGACTGCCGCCCCTTGTAAGCCTCCTCGAGGCTGATCTCCATGTTGTAGCGGAGGTCGTTGCCGCGGGTCGCACTCTGCTGGCCGCGGCGCCCGCCCATGAAGTCGCCGAACATCTCGTCGAAGATGTCGGCGAAGCCCGCGGCGAAACCGAAGTCGCCGGGACCGCCCCCGCGGCCGTTCTCGAAGGCGGCATGGCCGAAGCGGTCGTAGGCCGCGCGCTTCTGATCGTCCTTCAGGACGTCATACGCTTCGCTGAGGTCCTTGAACTTCTGCTCCGCCGCCTTGTCCCCGGGATTGCGGTCGGGGTGCCACTGCATGGCGAGCTTGCGGTAGGCCTTCTTCAGATCATCCGAGCCGCAGCCCTTGGCGACACCCAGCAGCTCGTAGAAATCTTGCTTAGCCATCGACAACGATCCCCAACGCCAGCCCCCCGATCCCCCGCGCGATCATGGGACCGCCCCGACGCAGGTGTGTCCCACGTCCGGGGCGGCTTTCGTTTCCCGTGCGCGCGCCCTTAGCCCTGGCCGCGCTTCTTCTCGTCGACCTCTTCGAAATC
>DATEGF010000215.1:0-5160 GCA_035280245.1 Allostellaceae bacterium | reverse complement strand
CTTGCGTTGCAACAGACCGCGCCGGGTTGCTGCAACGACCGCGGCACAGGCGCCTGATCCGCAAGCCAACGTCAGGCCCGCGCCACGTTCCCAGACGCGCAGCCGCAGCCTGCCCTCGCCGCTGAGCTGCGCCACGCCGATGTTGGCACGCTCGGGAAAGAAGCGATCGTGCTCCAGCTTGGGGCCAAGCTCCCTGATGGGTATCGCCTCGATGTCATCGACGAAAAACGTCGCGTGCGGATTGCCCATGTTGGTGCCGACGGGATCCGTGAGAGGACCGAGCGTCACGGGGACGTGGAGGGTATCGCACTCGCGCGCGAGCGGGATCTCGCGCCAGCCCAGCCGCGCCGCTCCCATGTCGACGGTGACGCGCGCCGCGTCGGCTTCGCTTGCCTTGAGCAGCCCCGCCACGGTCTCGATCACGATCTGGTGCTTGCCGGTCTCGCGCATCAGCGCGGCGGCGATGCAGCGGGTGCCGTTGCCGCAGGCCTCGACCTCGTCGCCGTCGGCATTGCGGATGCGCATGAAGACGTCCGCGCCCGTTTGCGTCGGCGGCTCCATCACCAGGAGTTGGTCGCAGCCGACGCCGGTGTGGCGGTCGGCGATCGCCCGCGCGGTGCGCTCGTCGAGCTCTATGGGATGCGTGCGCGCGTCCAGCACGACGAAGTCGTTGCCGAGCCCATGCATCTTGATGAAGGGAGTGCCGCCCATGGCGCTCCGTATATAGGGTTGGCTCCGAACCCTGTCCAACGGAATGCGGAAATGCGCTAGAGAGAGCGCATGGATGCAACGCTGCTCGCGGGCCTCAAGGGCCTCGCCGTCGGTTTCTCGATCGCGGCGCCCGTCGGGCCGATCGGGCTGCTCTGCATCCGGCGGACGCTGACGGGCGGCTGGGGCTTTGGGTTCGCGACCGGCATGGGCGCCGCCACCGCGGATATGGTCTATGGCCTGGTGGCCGCGGCGGGCCTCACGGCCGTGACCGAGGCGTTGGTGGGCGCACGGCAACCGCTGCAATTCGCGGGCGGTGCCTCGTTGATCTTGCTGGGTCTGATGTCGCTCCGAGCCGAAGCGCCGAAAGAGCCCGCAGGTGCGGACTCCACGGGGCAGGCCACAGCCTACGCCACCACGTTCCTTCTCACTCTCGCGAACCCGGCGACAATCCTGAGCTTCGCCGCCGTCATGGCGGGATCGGGTGCCATGAGCGCCAGCAGGAAGACCGTGGTGCTGGTCGCAGGCGTCTTCATAGGCTCTGCGCTCTGGTGGCTGGCGCTCAGCACCGCCGTAAGCCTGATCCGCCACCGGTTGGCGCCGTCGGTGCTGGTCTGGATCAACCGGGCCTCAGGGGCCGCCATCATGGCCTTCGGCATCCTCGCGCTCACCGCGGCCATGCTCTGAGCGCGCCAATAGAAAACGCGGCGCTCGAGGCGCCGCGTTGGTGAAGGTGCGACCGAAGGTGGGATTACTGCGGCTGCGTGCCGCCGGTGCCGGTGCCCGTCGAGCTGCCGCTCGCGGGCTTGTGGGTCTTGCTCGTCGTGACGTGCTTCTTGGTCGAGACGTGGTGCACGTTGCTCTTGTGCGCCGAGGCGATTTTCCGGGTGTGGGTCTTCGCCTTGCTGGTCGTCTTTCCGGTGGTCGTGCCGGTGTCGGCCGAGCCACCGGGCATCACGGTGCTGCCGGTGGTGGGCGCGGCGGGCTGGGTCGCGGGTGCGGTCTGTGCCAGCGCCGGGAGCGCCGCGAAAGCGAGCGCACCGGCGAGGAGCAGGCTGCGGGTGGTGAGCGTCTTGGTCATGGCTGTAAGGATCCCCGTGGGGGTTGCGCGTCTCGGGAGCGAGACACCCTCTAAGAACGCACGCCGCTCGCGCGCACTTCCGCGGCAAACCCATGATGTTGTTGCGGCGGAACTGTGGCCTCGGCCTTACCGCGATGTAATCCGGGCCTAAATCCAGGCCTTAGAGCACGAGCTTGCTGCCGGCGATGATGAGTGTGGCGGCGAGGGTGAACCGCAGCGCGACGTCCGGCACCCGCGCCGACAAGTAGCTTCCGGCGACGATCCCCGGGAGCGAGCCGACCAGGAGCGAGCTCAGGAGCCAGAAATCGATCGAGCCAATCATCCAATGGCCGATGCCTGCGACCAGCGTCAGCGGCACCGCATGCGCGATGTCCGACCCCACGATCCGCACCGTCGGCAGACGCGGATAGAGCAGGATCAACGCAGTCACACCGATCGCGCCCGCTCCGACGGAGGAAATCGAGACCAGCACGCCCAGCACGGCTCCCATCGCCACGGTGAGCGCGCGGGTGCGGCGCCGATCGAGCTCACCCACGTGGCGCGCATAGGCGGCCATGATCCGCTTGCGGAAGATCAGCACGATGGCGGTACCGAAGAGCGCCGCACTCAGCACCGCCGTGATGAGTTCGTCCGCGAGGTGGCCCTCAATGTCGAGGCGCGACAGCACGAAGAGCGTCAGCGCCGTCATCGGCACGCTGCCCGCGGCGAGCCGCCCGACGACACGCCAGTCGATGGTACCGCCGAGCCCATGCACCAGGCTGCCGCCGGTCTTCGTGGCGGCGGCATAGAGCAGATCGGTGCCGACGGCGGTCGCAGGGTGGATGCCGAACAGCAGGATGAGGAGAGGCGTCATCAGGGACCCGCCGCCCACGCCCGTCATCCCTACCAGGAACCCCACGGCGAAGCCTGAGAGCGAATACAGCAGATTGAGTGAATGCATGGGGTCCAGATCCGGGCGGCGATCCGTGGGCCTCAATCCTCAATATGGGTGCCGTCTCGGACAGATCAAATGTGATTTCTAGTAAAACTACTGTACTGTTGGTGTTGAATCGGCCGTGCGCGCCGCTGATTGACAGGGATCAGGCCGAGACCTAGTGTCCGCGCCGCTTCCGAGGAAGCAGTACGTTCGCCTGATCGGGCGTCAGATCGCCCGGCGCCGGCCAGTCCGCGAGTATCGCGCGCTGGCCCGTTCGGGTTTGGGATCACGCGTTGGAGTTGCGATGTTCGAGAGTCTCGGCAATCGCCTGAGCGGAGTGTTCGACCGGCTGCGCCGGCGCGGCGCGCTGAGCGAGGCCGATGTCGAGGCCGCGCTCCGCGAGATTCGCGTGGCGCTCCTCGAGGCGGACGTGGCGCTCCCGGTGGTGAAGAGCCTCGTCGATGGCGTGAAGGCCAAGGCGGTTGGCGAGGAGGTAATCCGCTCGGTGACGCCGGCGCAGATGGTCGTGAAGATCGTGCACGACCACTTGGTGGCGACGCTCGCGGGCGACGACACCGAAACGGGTGGCGAGGCCGGCATCAACCTCAATGCGCCGGCGCCCGTGGTGGTCATGATGGTGGGCCTCCAGGGCTCCGGCAAAACCACCACGACGGCGAAACTCGCGCGGCACCTGAAAGAGAAGCTGCGCAAGAAGGTCATGATGGCCTCGCTCGACGTGCAGCGGCCGGCGGCGCAGGAGCAGCTCGCGGTGCTGGGCCGGCAGGTCAGCGTCGACACGCTGCCCTTCGTCGCGGGCGAGCGTCCGGTGGCAATCGCCAAGCGCGCCCAGGAGACCGCGCGCCTGGGGGGTTACGACGTGCTGATGCTCGACACCGCCGGCCGCCTCCACATCGACGAGGCGCTGATGGCGGAAGCCGCCGCCGTGCGCGATGTGGCGCATCCGACCGAGACATTGCTCGTCGCGGATGCGCTTACTGGCCAGGATGCCGTCAACGTCGCAAAGAGCTTTTCCGAGCGCGTGGGCATCACCGGGATCATCCTGACGCGCGTCGATGGCGATGCGCGCGGCGGTGCCGCGCTCTCCATGCGCGCGATCACGGGCCGCCCGATCAAGTTCGTTGGCGTCGGCGAGAAGCTCGATGCGCTCGAGGCCTTCCAGCCCGACCGCGTCGCCGGCCGCATCCTCGGCATGGGCGACATCGTGGGCCTGGTCGAGAAGGCCGCCGAGACCGTCGAGCAGGAAGAGGCCGAGAAGCTCGCGGCGAAGATCCAGAAGGGCAGTTTCGATCTCGACGATCTCGCCTCGCAGCTGAAGCAGCTTCGCAAGATGGGCGGCATGTCGAGCCTCGTGGGCATGCTGCCGGGGATCGGCAAGATCAAGAAGCAGATCGACGAGGCCAACATCGACGAGAGCCTACTCAAGCGGCAGGAGGCGATCATCTCCTCGATGACGCGGAAGGAGCGCAAGAACCCGAAGGTGCTGAACGCCTCGCGCCGGCGCCGGATCGCGACGGGCTCGGGCACGACGGTGCCCGAGGTTAACCGGCTCCTGAAGCAGTATCAGGACATGTCCGACATGATGCGGAAGGTGCAGAAGCTCGGGAAGAAGGGGCTGATGCGTCACGGGCTCCCCGGTCTCATGCCGGGCGGCGGCAACAGGCCGTTCGGGCGATGATCGACCATGTCTCCATCGGCGTGCGCGACCTCGCACGGAGCCGCGCCTTCTACGACGCGGCGCTGGCGCCGCTCGGCTATCGCCGCATGTTCGACGTCGAGGATGCCTCTGGCTATGGGCGGAGCGACCCGCATCCGCTCAAGGAGCAGGCGCTGCCGTTCTGGATCACGCACAACGTCGATGGCCCCGCACTCAACGGTCACGTCTGCTTCAATGCGCCATTCCGGGGCGCGGTCGACGCCTTCCACACGGCGGCGCTCACCGCCGGCGGCCGCGACAACGGCAAGCCCGGGCTTCGGCCCGAATATCACCCGAACTACTACGCCGCCTTCGTCATCGATCCCGATGGCTATCGGATCGAGGCGGTACGGCATCAACCCGACTAAACCCGACAAAGGAGTTCTATGGCACTCAAGATTCGCATGACCCGCGGCGGCGCCAAGAAGCGCCCGTTCTATTCGATCGTGATCGCGGACTCGCGCAATCCGCGCGACGGCCGCTTCATCGAGAAGGTCGGCACCTACAATCCGATGCTCGATCGCGGTCACAAGGAGCGCGTGGTGCTGAAGAACGAGCGTATCGAGCATTGGCTCAAGATGGGCGCGACCCCCAGCGACCGCGTGGCGCGATTCCTGGGCGACGCCGGTCTCCGGCCGAAGCCCGAGATTCGCGAGACCCCGAAGAAGTCCGCGCCGCGTGCCAAGGCGCAGGAGCGGGCGAAGGCGGCCGAGGGCGGCGCCGAGGCGGCGGCCGGTGAAG
>DATEGF010000214.1:0-28323 GCA_035280245.1 Allostellaceae bacterium | reverse complement strand
ATGCTATGGCCAAGAAAGATGGAGGCGAGGGCGTCTATCGCGTCATCGACGTCATCGGCACCAGCAAGACCTCATGGGAGGAGGCCGCCAGGAACGCGGTCGAGACCGCCGGAAAATCCCTCCGCGACATCCGCATCGCCGAGGTCGCCCAGATGGACGTGCGGGTCGAGGACGGCAAGGTCGTCGCCTTCCGCACCCGCCTGCAGCTCTCCTTCAAATACGAGGGCTAGGCGGCGCGGGCACGAGCGCCCCGCGCACCGAGGCGCGCGAGCGTTCCGCGCCCGCGATCACGCCGTCGGCGTGCGACGGCGGCTCTCGGCGATCCGATCGCCGGCGCCGAATACGAGCTAGCCAGCACCTCTGCCCGGCCAGAGCGTCGACATCTCGACCTCGGTCGGGCAGATGCATTGATTCCGCGCGAACAGGATCACCGCGTCCGCGATGTCCGCAGGGTGCGCGTAGACATCGACGCACGACTGCTGGCCGTTGCGCGGGTTGCTCATGGTCACGCGCGCGGTGCTCCTTGCATCGAGCGCGATCGGGCCGGCTATCTCACGACGTGATCCCATGTCGAGCCTCCTTGCCGCTGATGCGGCAAACAATGATTGTCCTCAGACCGGCGTTTGCATCATGACTTGCTCGAGCTCGCCGAACGCGGCCTCCACGGTCTTGCAATCGGCGTGGCCGCCCTCGACTGCTTGCCGGCCAGCCGCCGCGCTGATCATGAGCAGACGCTCGATCTTGGTGACGTCCTCCACACTGAGTGCCTGCGCTGTCGCGTGCGCCGCAACCTCGTGAGCCGCCGCCGAGACGCGGGCGTGGGGAATCTCCTCGCACGCGGTCGCGGCGCCCAGAACGTTGGCAACCACGGTGAACGCCTGCGCCTGCGTCAGGTCCATCGGCCCAGCCTTGTCAGACAAGCCGGGGGTGCTCGCGAGCACAACTACCGAAAGAGCAACGGAAACGAGCGTGGTCATAAGCGCCTCCTGGCGACATGGACGCAGTATCTAAACGATGCGGAAGGGCCTGATCGTGCCGTGTTTCAACGATGGCCCTTGTGGAGCAAAACAGGGGTCCTCGATCATGATCGGCGTGCCGAGATTTGTGGAGAACCCAGGGCGGAGAGCAGGCTTTTTCGTGTCGCGCGTGAGCCGCGGATTGGCAGTTGCGCCGGTAGCGGGCGATTGTGCGGTCGAATACCGTGAGCGAAGAGGTAATGTTGATTTCCGAGGGCCCTCTGCGGTCACATTTTTGTCCGTCGTGCGGTCACGGAGCGCATGCGCGCGCCTCCTCGGCACGCTCGCGCCAGTACTCTGGGTCTCGCAAGGAAGGGCAGCCCATTCACCGTACGGTTTGGGATTATCCGGGCCTGTATTCGGGCGGTAGGTAAAGTCACAGTTTGGCAACGAACCGTACAAGCAGCCTTCGCGTTACACTGACAGAAATGCGTGGCTCCGAGGACCATAGCCCGCGATGGCTGCGGGAGCAGGCAGCGAGGTGTTTCCGCCTCGCTGAGCAGGCATGGGACGACAAGACCCATGACGCGCTCACCGAGTATGGGCAGGAGCTGCTTCACAGGGCCGAGAGGATGGAGCGGGTTTCGAGATTGGTCGAACGGCCTGTTGCCTCCGGGGGTGGGCCGGTCGGCGGTCTCCTCGGCGAAGTCCAGCGGTGGCGATCGAAGGCAGAGGAAGCGCGCTCGATGGCAGACAATCTGGCCAACGCTGTCGCTCGTGACTCGCTGATCGAGATGGCCGAGCGTTACGACCGCCTCGCCGATCAAATGGAGAAGCGCGCGGCGCACGGGATGAAGGCCCTTCCGGCAAACTCTCGGCAATTTTGAGTGTGTAGAGGCACCACCCGTCAATTCACCAGGCGGGGTGCGGTCTCTCCTGCGATATGGCCGAGGGTAACGGCAGAGAGAAGTCCACCGCCGGAGAGGTAGCCGTCGCACGCCGGGCCCGACAACCCTCGGCTGGCGCCGCCGCCGGCAAGTAGATTGGGGAGTGGGCGTCCGTCGCGCCGAAGCACCCGGGCATCAGGGTCGATCTCGAGACCGCCTTGCGTGTGGAACAAGGCACCCGTGACGCGCACGCCGTAGAACGGCGGCTCGAGCACGGGCTTTCCGCGGAAGTCGCGTCCGAAAGGATCCTCGCGCTTGCCCGCCGCTGCGTTCGACGTCTCCGCGAGCGTCGCCGCCAGCGCTTGCGGCGGTAATCCGAACATCCCGGCCAGCCCCTCGACCGTATCTGCGCTCCGCACCGCCCCGGCTGCGACCGCGGATCGATAATCGTCGAACTCAAGCCCCAACGCGTGGCGACGGGCATCGTAAACGTCGATTGTAATGCCCTGCGGTTGGCGCAGGACGTCAACCGCCTGCTCGGAGTACCCTCGATGCTCGTTCGAGAACCGCCGACCCTCGAGATTCACCTGGAATCCCCCTTCCATCATGAGCGCCCAGGTGACGAGAATGCCGTGGGGATGCGCCACGGAGCCGTGGCCTTGGTAACAGCCGAGATCGCGTCCCACGCCGCCGAGCGCCTCGCCCCATCGGAGGGCATCGCCCTGATTGCCGGCGTGGCCAAAATAAAGTGCCTCGGCCATCTCCGGGATGAATTGGCGGACGAGGCCTGGATTGCCGCCGTATCCATTGCACGCCAGCACGAGGGCCGAGCAGCCCACGAGTTCCCGCACTCCGTCGGGTCGGGCAATCTCGACTCCCGAAACGCGGCCATCGCGGTCAGCGAAGAGCGCGACCACCTGGGCGCTCGTCACACACTCGATGCCGGCGCGCTCCAGCGCTGTGAGCAGATATTCCATCAGATCCGCCCCGGTGCGTTTCGGCGTCGCGTGCATGCGCAGCACCGAATGGCCGGGATAAAGAAAGCCATCGACGACGTCGAACGGGACACGGTGTCGATCAGAGAGCCATTCGAGCGTCGCGCCCGCACGCTCGGCGACACGCGCGGTTACCGCGCGGCTCGATCGCCCCTTGTTCTTGGCCATGAGGTCGGCGGTGAGAATCGCGGGGCTATCCGCGATACCCTTGGCGCGCTGGAAACGCGTGCCCGCAGCGGGAATGAAGCCGGAGGAAAGTGCCGTCGATCCACGCGGCACCCGATCACGCTCCAGCACCAGGACCTCTGCTCCACCCTCGCGCGCGGCAAGCGCAGCGACGAGACCGCACGCACCGGCACCGATCACCAGCACCGGCACGGTGACGGGAAAATCGACGCCATCCGCTGGTCTGATCGTCACGGGCGGCCCGGCACCTTTGTCCCGTCGGTTGGGGCGTCGTAGCGCTGGCCAAGGCTGAGCATGTCGGACGTGCCGACAATATCGTTCATGTGCGAGAAGTCGGTCATCCGATCTCGATAGCGCTCGGTGCTGCCGTGCTGCCGGAGACTCGCGAAATAGCCCTCGAAGCAATGCAGGAGGGCACGCACCGTGCCGCCCGGGAAGATCACCAAACTGAAGCCGAGGGCCTGCAGCTCGGACGCCGCTTTGGGCGGTGTCTTGCCGCCCTCCACCATATTTGCCATCACGGGCACACGGCCGCGGAAGCGCTGGCCGATCGCCGCGAGCTCCGCCTCGGTGCGCGGCGCCTCGATGAAGAGCAGATCCGCGCCGGCCTCGCGATAGGCTTCGGCTCGATCCATCGCTCGCTCGAACCCCTCGACCGCAATCGCGTCCGTCCGCGCGATGATCAACGTCTCCGCACTCTGCCGTGCGTCCAGCGCTGCCTTGAGCTTGCCGACCATCTCCGCCGCGGGGATCAACGATTTATCGGCGAGGTGGCCGCATCGCTTGGGGGTGGTCTGGTCCTCCAGCTGGATCGCGGTGGCGCCGCGACTCGCAAACAGCTTCACGGTGCGGACGACGTTGAGCGCGTTGCCGAAGCCGGTATCGGCATCGACGATCAGGGGGATCGTCAAACGATCCCGAATGGCCCCGATGGTGTCGGCGACTTCGCTCATGCTGACCAAGCCGATGTCCGGCCGCGCAAGGCGCGTGTAGGCGATCGAGGCACCCGAGAGATAGGCCGCGGAGAATCCCGCGCGCTCGATGAGATAGGCCGAAAGCCCGTCATAGCAGCCGGGTGCGACCACGATCTCCGAGGAGGCGAGTCGTGAGCGGAGCGATGTCATGGGAGCCTCGCTGTAATCATGAGTCATAATCCGAGGTACGTCTGTCGGAGCCGAGGGTCGTCGAGCAGATTTGCGGCCGGTCCCGCCAGGACGAACTGGCCATGCTCCAAGACACAGGCGCGGTCGGCGATCTCGAGGGATTGCACGACGTTCTGCTCGACCAGCAGGACCGAGAGGCCGTCCGCCCGGATGCCGGCGATCAGCGCAAACATCTCCTCGACCAGGAGCGGCGACAAGCCGAGCGAGGGCTCATCGAGGATCAGAAGCCGCGGCTCCGCCATCAGGCCGCGTCCGATCGCCAGCATCTGCTGCTCGCCGCCCGAAAGCGTGCCGGCTCGCTGATCCATGCGCTCGCGAAGCCGAGGGAAGATCCCGCTCACGCGGTCCAGGTTCTCGGTGCGATGCGCTCGGCCGCGGCGATAGCTGCCCATTTCCAGGTTCTCGCGCACGCTGAGGTTCGGGAACACGCGCCGTCCCTCCGGCACCTGGACCAGGCCCTGCGCCACGATGGTGGCGGGCGCGGCGCCCGCGATCTCGACGCCGTCGAAGCGGATCGCTCCGGCGCTCGGCTTGAGGAGTCCCGAGAGCGTGTTGTTGAGGGTGGATTTGCCTGCGCCATTGCTGCCGAGCACGGCGACGATCTCGCCGGCGGAAATACCCAAGTCGATGCCGCGCAGCACCGGCAGTGCGCCATAGCCGGCATCGAGACCGCTCACATCAAGCATGAGCGCCGCCCGAAATCTGATGGCGGGCGAGCCGATCCGCGGCGCCGTGACCCAGATAGGCCTCGACCACGCGCGCATCAGCGACGATCTCCGCCGGCTTGCCTTCCGCGATGACGTGGCCATCGTTGAGGACATAGACTCGCTCGGCGAGGCTCATCACCGCGGGCATCACGTGCTCGGTCAGCAGCAGGGTTACGCCCGACCCGCGGATCGCCCGGATGAGCGGCACCATGTCCGCGATCTCCCTGGGATTGAGCCCCGCCATGACCTCGTCGAGCAGCAGAAGACGCGGCCGGGTCGCGAGCGCGCGTGCGAGCTCCAAGCGCTTCCGCCCGGCGATCGTCAGCGCGCCAACGGGCCGCTCGATGAGATCGCCCATGCCGACCCGGCGCGACACCTCCTCCGCCTCGCGGAGCGCCGCGGCGCGGCTGAGCTCTCGCAACTGGCAGCCGACGGCAATGTTCTCGCGCACGCTCAAGCCCGCGAAGGGCTGCACGATCTGGAAAGTGCGAACCAGGCCACGGCGCGCGAGCAGGTGTGGGGCAATCCCGAGGATTTCCTCACCGAGAAAGCGGACCGAGCCGCGATCCGCCGGAATGAAGCCTGCGATGATACCGAAGAGCGTAGTCTTGCCGGCACCATTGGGGCCGATGAGTGCCGTGATCTCGCCGTCGCGCACCTCGAGAGACGCGTCCGCTACCGCGGTCAAGCCGCCGAACCGCTTGGTGATGCCGGTGACCTCAAGCATGGCCGAGCTTCCCGAGCGGACGGCTGGCGCGCAGACGCGCACCAAGGCTCACGAGGCCGTCGGGCACGAAGGCCAGGATCACGATCAGCAGCGCGCCATAGAGCATCAGGTTGAGCCCGGGGGCGCCGCCGGTGATCACGCCGCTGACCTCGTTGAGCGCCCGCAGGGCAACCGCGCCGATCAAGGGGCCGAAGACCGTGCCGACGCCGCCGATCAAGGGCACCAGCAATGCCGTCACCGACACCTCGACGCCGTAGGCGATGCGCGGATCGAGGTAAAGGAAATACTGCGCGTAGAAGCTGCCGGCGAAGCCGCTGAGCGCGCCTGAGAGCACGATTGCCCAAAGCTTCGTGCGGTTGACGTCGATCCCGAGGGCGCGGGCGGCGTCCTCGTTCTCGCGCACGGCGACCAGCTCCGCGCCGAAGCGGGAATTCTCGATCCACCAGGCGAGCGCCGTCGCGAGCGCCGTGAGCGCGAGGATCACCGCATAAAAGCCGGGCTTGTCATGGAACTGGAAATTGGCGACGGCTTGCTTGAGCGGGATCTGGAAGCCGACGCCGGCGCCCGTGAAGGGCACCGTGTCGGCGACGATTCGGAACACCTCGGCAAAGGCAAGCGTGACCAGGGCGAAGTAGGAGCCGCGCAGTCCGTAGCGAAAGCTCAGTGCACCGACCACCGCGCCCGCGGCTGCGCCGAAGAGACCCGCGAGCACGAGACACGCCCACGGATTGACACCGAAATCCACCTGCAGCACCGCGGCGGCATAAGCCCCCGTGCCGAAGAACGCCGCGTGACCGAAGCTGCGCTGGCCGCCATAGCCGCCCAGCAGGTTCCAGGCTTGGCCAAGCAGGCCGAAATAGAGCGTCATGATCGCGAAGTGCAGCCAGAAATCCGAATGCACCAGCAGCGGCAACGGCGCCAGTGCCACCAAGACCAGGAGAACCAGGAGCCCGGGAGTCCTCATCGCGAGCTCATGCGCGCTGGCCAAAGAGGCCGGTCGGGCGGAACAAGAGGATCGCGATGAAAATGACGAACACGCCGATCTTGCCGAGGTTCTCGCCCAGGAAGAGTCCACCCAGGGATTCCGTGAGCCCGATGACGAACCCGCCGACGAGCGCGCCGGCGAAGCTCCCCATTCCGCCAAGCACCACGATGGTGAACGCGATCACCACGAAGCTCTCGCCCACGCCGGGATGCGCGTAGTAGCTCGGCAGCAGCAGGCACGCGGCGGCGCCGAGGCAGGCGATGCCGATGCCGAAGCTCATGGCGTAGATGTGCTCGACATCGATGCCGACGAGCTGAGCGCCCTGGCGCTCGCGGGCGAGCGCGCGGATCGCCTTGCCAAGATCGGTGCGCTGGATCAGGAGCCACAGCAGGCCCGTGATCACCAGCGCGCCCGCGAACGAGACGACCTTGGGCACGGCGATGAAGGCGATGCCGAAGTCCACCGTCTCGAAGGCGTAGCTCGGATTGATGGTGCGGGTGTCGGCGCTCCAGAGGTAGAGCGCGAGATTGTCGATGATGATGGAGAGACCGAGGGTCACCAGGAGAATGTTCTCCTCGCGGCCATGACTGGCGGTGGCGATCACCGTGCGCTGAAGCGCGTAGCCCAGCACGAACATCGCGGGCACCATGATCGGCAGCGCAAGGTAGGGATCGATGCCAAGGAGGTTGTAGAGGAAATAGACGCCGTAGAGCGCCAGCATCAGCAGACTGCCGTGCGCGAAATTGACGATGTGCAGCACGCCGTAGATCAGCGTCAGGCCTAACGCCACCAGCGCATAGACGGCGCCAGTCGCGAGACCATTCAGGATCGCCGGCAGCAGGATCTGGAGCTGGAGCATGTCGCTCGCGATGAGACAATTGCTCCGGCGCGCCGCATCGAGCGACGCGCCGGGCTTCGACGGGGACCTCTAGGCCGGCATCGGGAAGACCGCTTTGGCGCTGGCGAACTCCGGCGGCAGGATCACCTTGATGTCATTGTCCTGCACTTGCAGGTTCACGGCGCGCGCGCCGGTGTTCTGGCCGTTCTCGAATTTGGTTGGGCCATAAGGCATGAAATGCCCGCTCCAGGTGCTGGATGCCAGCGCCGCCGTGATCTTGGCGCGGTCGGTCGACGCCGCGCGCTCGAGTGCGTCCGCCAGCAGCATGACCGCGGTGTAATTGAGGAAGACCTCGTAGGTGTAGAAGAGGTCTTTCGCCTCGGTGCGCTTCTTGAGGTCGAGCGCCGCGGGGTTCTTCGGATTGAACCAGTGATTGCAGTCCATGATGTATTTAGCCGCGTCCGGGAATTCCTTCACGAACTTGTACTGCGAGGCGCCGCCGCCCAGCACGGAGTAGATCGCCTTCGGCCGCACCTTCTGTTGCAGCAGCGTGCGCGCGAGGATCACGTACTCGTTGTAGTAGTTGGCGGGGATGATGATGTCCGGATTCTTCGCCTTGATCGTAAGCACGATGTTGTTGAAGTCGAGGGTCGGGGTCGGGTGCTTGATCACATCGAGCACCTCGATGCCGATGCCCGGCAGCTCCTTGGAAAGCAATCCGGCAGTGCCGGTGCCGAAGGCTGAATCCTCATGGACGATGACCGCGGTCTTGGCGGGGCTTCCTGCGGCGGCGTTGATCTCCTTGAGCGCGGGCACCGCGGTCTTCACGAAGACGCCGTAGCCTGGGCTGAACCGAAAGGTGTTGGTGAGGCCCGCGGAGACGATGCGGTCGTCGGTGCCGACGTCCACGACATAGGGTATATCGTGCTTGGCCGCGGCTTGCGTGGTCGCGAGACAGATGAAGCTCGCATAGCCGCCTACGATCGCCGAGACGCCGGCCTCGTTGTACTTCTCGATCTCGGAGACCGCGACGTCGACCTTCGACTGAGCATCGGAAAGCATCGCGTCGATCTTCGCGCCACCCAGCGACTTGATGCCGCCCTTGGCGTTGATGTCATCGGCGGCCATCGTGGCGCCCGCGCGGCCCTGCGTCCCGGAATACGAGACGCCGCCGGTGACGGGATGGATGATGCCGACCTTCACCGATTTCGCCTGCGCGCGCAGGATGGCGGGCGCGCCGATGACGGCGACGCTGGCAGCACCGGCGCCCGCGAGGACGGCCCGGCGACTGAAGGACCGACGTGAATGCGACATTGTTGAGCCTCCCTTGTGGATCAGATTTTCGCGCGGCCGCGCGGGAATGGCACGGGCGGTGACCAGAGATTACCGGCACTGCCGCGCTCGCGCGCGAGCGACATGCGATATTGATACCGGTCGGGCCGGTAGAGCGCGTGAATGTGCTCGACCGGTCGCCGCGCGGGATCGTAGACGACGCGCGTCAGGCTGAGGAGCGGCGAGCCCACGTCGATCTCGAGGTGGGCGGCCACGGTCGGATCGGCGAGGCGCGCGCCCAAGCTCTGATCGGCGCTCTCGGCGACCACGCCCGAGCGCTCCAGCAGCGCGAGCAGCGGCGTCGACGCCAGATCCTTTCGTCCATAGGTGCGGCCGATCGCCTCCGGCACATGCGTGGTCAGGTAGGAGAACGGCACGCCGTCCTCGCTGCGGACGCGCACCGCGCGCTGCGCCCGCACGCCCTCGTCGAGGCCCAGCGTGCGGCGGACGTCGTCGGGCGGCAGGACGTAGCCGAACTCCAGGAGCTCGACCTCGGTCTCGAGCCCCATGACCAAAAGATTCTCCATCAGCCCGGCCATGTTCCCGGCGACCGGTTTGCCCGAGACGCGGCGAATGACGCGCGTCCCGAGTCCTCGCCGGCGCTCGACGAAGCCGTCGGCGGCGAGATCATCGAGCGCACGCTTGATCGTGATCCGGGAGACCCGGAATTGCCCGGCGAGCGCCGGCTCGCCCGGGAGCAGCCCGTCTGCGCCATAGGCTCCAGCGATGATCTTGTCGCGCAGCACCAGATAGACCTGGTGATAGAGCGGCGTCGGCGAGCGCTCGTCCAAGAGCTCTCGCGCTAGGTCTCGCCTCGCTGTGGCCGTGCCGGCGCGCATACCCTCGACCCCATCCCCAGGTTTACACAGTCATAGCGCGCGGCTTGACCGGATGCTATATCTTTATGATGTTTGCGGGTCGGCAGCGCCGGACGGCGCTTGGCGGAGGAATGCGATGGAACGATCGGACAAGACGGCGCGCGAGCTCTATCTCGAGGTCAAGGCCAATCCCACCCGCAAGCGCTTCGGCTTTGGCCGCAAGCCCGCGCTGATCAATGTCGATCTGCAGAACTCCTATACGCGGGTCGCGGAGTTCAAGACCGCTTACGAGAGCGATCCGAAACAGCTCGACTACGTGAATACGCTCGCGGATCTCTTCCGCGCCAAGAACTGCCCGGTGATCTGGACCTACGTCGCCTATATGGACTCGGGCGAGGACGCCGGCGTCTGGGGCACGCGCACGAGCACGCCGGACTCGCTGCAGAACATCAAGGTGGGCTCGCGCCGATCCCAATTCGACGAGCGGCTCAAGATCGATACCAAGCGCGATATCATCGTGAATAAACGCATGGCCTCGGCCTTCCACGAGACCAACCTGGGCTCGCTCTTCACGTTCCACAAAGTCGATACGCTGGTCGTGACGGGCGGCTCGACGTCCGGCTGCGTGCGCGCGACCGTGGTCGACAGCCTCTCGCGGAGCTTCCGCACGATCGTTCCCGAGGAATGTTGCGCGGACAAGCACGAGAGCCCGCACTACGCCAACCTCTACGACATGGCGCTCAAATACGCCGACGTGGTCCCGGTCGCCGAGGTGATCGACTTCATGCGAACGTACCATCCGGTCAACGATTGAGGCCGCCGTCGTGAAGCGCGATCCCGGCCTCTACGATTATCTGCCCTACGACCGGCGGCCGAAGATCCGCTGGCCAAACGGCGCGCATGTGGCGTTCTGGCTTGCACCCAACATCGAGTTCTACGAGCTCGATCCACCCAAGAATCCGGTGCGGGGATCATGGCCTCGGCCGTCGCCCGATGTGCTCGGATATTCCTACCGGGATTACGGCAACCGGGCGGGCTTCTGGCGCATGGTCGAGGCCTTCGACCGCTGCGGCGTGCGCGGCAGCGTCTCGCTCAATGTGGCGATGTGCCAGCACCATCCCGAGGTCATCGAGGCCTGCGCCAAGCGCGGCTGGGAGTTCTATTCCCACGGCACCTACAACACGCGCTACCTCTTCGAGATGAGCGAGGAGCAGGAGCGCGCGCTGATCCAGGACTCGATCGACACCATCAAGCAGCACACGGGGCAGCGGCTCGACGGCTGGCTTGCACCCGCACTCACCTATACCGAGCGCACCCTGGATCTGATCGCGGAGATGGGGCTCACCTATTGCTGCGACCTCTTTCACGACGACCAGCCTTGTCCCGTGAAGACCACGCGCGGGCGGCTGGTCAGCATTCCGTATTCGCTCGAGATGAACGATGCGATCGTCTTCGCCGGCAATGCGCTGAGCCCGCGCGCCTATGCCGACATCATCAAACGGCAGTTCGACCGGCTCTACGAGGAGGGTGCGGAGTCTGGCACCGTCATGTGCATCCCTTTGCATCCATACCTCGTCGGGCAGCCCTACCGCATCACGCCCTTCGAGGAGGCGCTCGCCTACATCACCGGCCACGACAAGGTCTGGCGCGCAACGGGCCGCGAAATCGCGCGGCATTTCCTCGATCATCATTTCGACGAGTTCGCCAGCGCGTCCGAGCCCGTGGGAGCGGCGCCATGAGCCTGCCGCCGGACTACCTCACCTACAGGCATCGCCGCTACGGCATGGACCATGACCGCTACGGCTGGTCGATCCTGCCGCACCGCAAGCCCGTGAGCTGGCCGAACGGCGCCCGGATCGCGCTCTGGGTGGTGCCGGCGCTCGAATGGTTCCCGCTGGACATGAAGGGCAAGCCCTTCAAGCCGCCGGGCGCGCTCGTCACGTCCTATCCGGATCTCCGGCACTACACGCTCCGAGACTACGGCAATCGCGTCGGCATCTTCCGGGTGATGAAGGCGCTCGACCAGCTCGGCATCCGGGCATCGGTGGCGGTCAACGCCGCGGTCGCCGCACGCCACCCATCCCTCGTCAAGACCTGCATTGCGCGCGGTTGGGAGGTGATCGGCAACGGCCTCGACATGGACCATCTGCATTATGAAGGTCTGCCGAACGAGGAGGAGCGCAGGCTGATCGAGGACTCGCTTGCGATCCTGCGCGGGGTCTCCGGCCAGAAGATCAGGGGCTGGCTCTCGCCGGCGCGCTCCGAGTCCTTTGCGACCCTCGACCTCGTGGCCGCCGCCGGCATCGACTACGTCTGCGACTGGATCAACGACGACATGCCCTATGCGATGCACACCCAGAGCCGCTCGCTCCACAGCCTGCCGCTCTCCAACGACATCGACGACTACACGATTCTGGTCCAGAACCGCCATGCGGAGGACGCATACGCCCAGCAGGTCTGCGATCAGTTCGATGTGCTCTACAAGGAGTCGGAAACGCAGGGTGGCCGGATCCTGGCCCTGTCGCTGCACCCGTGGGTGATCGGGCAGCCCTACCGGATCGGCGCCCTCGAGCGCGCACTCAAGCACGTCATGGGACACAAGGGCGTCTGGGCCGCCACAGGATCGGAGATCCTCGACGCCTTCACCGCTCGGCAATAGCGTCGGAGACCATGACAGCCGCCACCCGCACACTGCTCGACAAGATCTGGGACCGCCACGCGATCGTCCAACGCGACGACGGTCAGACGCTGCTCTACATCGATCGACACTTCATTCACGACGGCTCGCGGCGCGCCTTCGAGGTGTTGGGCGAGCGCGGCTTGAAGGTGCGGCGACCCGACCGGACGTTCGGCACGCCCGATCACTACGTGCCCACCAACGGCCGCGACATGGCAACGATCGAGGATCCCGACGCGCGCCTCATGGTCGAGGCGATCGCCAGGAACGCGGCGGCCCACGGTGTCGCCGTGTTCGGCCTCGATGATCCCCGCCAGGGGATCGCGCATGTGGTCGGCCCGGAGCAAGGCCTGAGCCAACCGGGCATGACCATCGTGTGCGGCGATAGTCATACCTCCACCCACGGTGCGTTGGGCGCGCTCGCCTTCGGCATCGGCGCCTCGGAAGTGAGCCACGTCCTCGCGACGCAGACCCTGTGGCAACGGAAGCCGAAGGCGAAACGCATCACCGTCGATGGCACACTCGGCGCCGGCGTCACCGCGAAGGACGTGATCCTCGCGATCATCGCCAGGATCGGCGCGGACGGCGCGGTGGGCCATGCGATCGAATACGCCGGCAGCGCCATCCGCGGCCTCTCGGTCGAAGGGCGTCTCACCGTCTGCAACATGTCGATCGAGGCGGGCGCCCGCGCCGGCATGGTGGCGCCCGACGATACCACCATTGCCTATCTCGAAGGTCGACCCTATGCGCCTAAAGGCGCGCAATGGGAGCAGGCGGTGAGGTTCTGGCGCTCGCTGCCGAGCGACGCGGAGGCGCGCTTCGACAGCGAGGTCGCGCTCGACGCCGCGACGATTGCGCCGATGGTGACCTGGGGTACCAGCCCGCAGGACGCGGTGGCCATCACGGAGCGAGTGCCCGATCCCGCGGATTTTGCCGATGCCGGGCGGCGCGCCGCCGCAGGCAAGGCGCTCGAGTACATGGGGCTCACGCCGGGAACGGCGCTGAGCGGCATCCCGGTGCAGCGGGTCTTCATCGGCTCCTGTACCAACAGCCGCATCGAGGATCTGCGGATCGCCGCGCAGATCGCGAGCGGCCGCAAGGTCGCGTCAACCGTGCGCGCCATGGTGGTTCCCGGCTCGGGCTTGGTGAAGCGGCAAGCCGAGGCCGAGGGGCTCGACGGCGTGTTCAAGGCAGCCGGATTCGAATGGCGCGAGGCCGGGTGCTCGATGTGCGTCGGCATGAACGGCGATCTCGTCGCGGCCGGCGAGCGCTGCGCCTCCACCTCGAACCGGAATTTCGTGGGTCGTCAGGGCAAGGGCGCGCGCACGCATCTGGTCAGCCCGGCGATGGCCGCGGCTGCGGCGGTCACGGGCGCGTTCACCGACGTGCGCGCGCTGCTCGGCCGATAGGGGCGATCATGGAACCGTTCGAGCGCCTTGATGCCGTGGCGGCCCCGATGCCGGTCGAGAACGTCGATACCGACCAGATCATTCCCGCGCGATTCCTGCGCAAACCACGCAAGGCCGGTTACGGTCAGTACCTGTTCCACGATGTGCGATTCGACGACGCGGGCCGAGAGCGGACTGGCTTCGTCTTGAACCAGCCCGCCTATCGACCAGCGCGGGTCCTGGTCGCCGACAAGAATTTCGGCTGCGGCTCCTCGCGCGAGCATGCGGTTTACGCGCTCTGGGACTATGGCTTCCGGGCCGTGATCGCGCCGAGTTACGGGGACATCTTCTACGGCAATTCGCTCAAGAACGGCTTTCTTCCGATCGTGCTGCCCGTCGCATCCGTTGTGCGCTTGCGCGACCTGGTTCAGCAGAGTCCGGGCGCCCATGTGATCGTCGATCTCGACCTGCAGCAGGTGATCGGACCCGACGGCCGACGGTTGGAATTCGAGATCGATGCCTTCCGCAAACATTGTCTCCTGCATGGGATCGACGAGCTCGACTTCACCTTGGGCCACCGCGCCGAGATCGAGGCCTACGAGCGCACCCAGAGTGGCGCGACGCCTTGGCTTTGATGGTGCTGAGAAGATGAGGAAGATCCGGAACGGATTTCAGGTCTTTCCCGGCGATGATCGCGCAGTTGTCACCCGGCCTGAGCCAGTCGGGCAGGGTTGAGCTCGATGGGGGGAGATGTGGGCTCGGAGATACCGCGTACCACCAGCGTGGATACCGAGTCGCGGGCGCTGGGTGCGAGCTCGCTATCGACGGGTGTCCCTCGGGGCAGCGCGGCCCCTGCGCTGGAAATCTCCGGTCTGCATCTGGCCTATGGCAATGTCGCCGCGCTATCAGGCATCGCGCTTTCGGTCGCACGCGGCGAGTTTATTGCGTTACTCGGCCCATCGGGCTGCGGCAAGACCTCTCTGCTGCGTGCCATCGCCGGTTTCGTTCATCCCCAGAGAGGGGTGATCCGGCTGAACGGGCGCGATGTCGCCAATCTGCCCCCTCGGCACCGAAATATCGGTTTGGTCTTCCAGAGCTATGCGCTCTTCCCGCACATGACGGTGCTCGAAAATGTGAGGTTCGGGCTCGAGTGCCGGCGAATAGCCCGCGGAGAAGCAGAGGAGCGGGCGCACCGCGCCCTGACGCTTGTGGGTCTCGGCAATCTGGCCGAGCGGCGTCCCCGGCAACTTTCAGGCGGGCAGCAACAGCGTGTGGCGCTCGCCCGGGCCATCGTCATCGAGCCCGATGTCATGCTCCTGGACGAGCCGTTGGCCGCGGTCGACAAGCAACTCCGCGTGCAGATGCAGAGTGAGCTCAAGGCCTTGCAGCGCCGCCTCGGGGTCACCGCCGTATTCGTAACCCACGATCAGGAGGAGGCCATGTCAATGGCCGATCGGATCGTGGTGATGCGCGATGGGACCATACAACAACTCGGTCCGCCAGAACGCCTCTTCATGAATCCGCGCACCGCGTGGGTCTGCGATTTTATCGGCGCAGGAAATATCCTCCGCGGCGCGCTTGATCGGGTTTCTGGCGACCGTGTGCGCCTCGTGGTGGGTCCCAATGCCATTTTCGAGGTCGATGCCCGCCCGGCCACTGACAACGGAGCTGGGATGGTGGTGTTTGTCCCCTTCGACCGCATCAAGTTGGCGAACGCCAAGGCTGGCGAGGGTCTCGCGGTGACGTCGCGGCGCTATCTCGGCCTCGCGGTGGAACTACAGATCACCTACGAGCACGGCATCATCCGCACGCAACTGCCAATAAGCCGTGCCGAAGAGTTCCCCGTTGGCTGTTATGTCAGCGTTACCGCCGATCGCGATGATTGCCGCCTGCTGCCGGCAGCCTGACCCATGACCATGGCATATGCCGAACTGCACGATCTCGATGAACGATACGATGCCACACCGCGATGAACCCTGATCAGAGCACGAAGATATCTTCCATGCCCGAGGTCCACGGGCTGAACCCACCGCGCACGGGCGCCGATCTCTTGGCAATGTTACGCACGCCAAGCGATCGTCTCGACGTGTCCCCCAGTGGCGTTCTGCGGATAGATGGACACGAAGCGACAGATTTGCTCGCGCACTTCGGTTCACCGCTCGTTGTTGCTGTCGAACACACGATCCGCCAGAACTACCGGCGCATTCGGGCCGCCTTCGCCAGCCGATGGCCGGCGACCGTCAACGTGATGTACGCGATAAAGTGCAACAACACCTTGGCCATCCGCGCAATTCTCTCGCAGGAGGGCGCCGGCGGCGACTGCTTCGGACTCGGAGAATTGGAGGCAACCTTAAAAGCCGGGGCCGATCCGCGCCTCATGGTGATGAACGGAAGCAACAAATCGCATGCAGAGATCGAGGCGGCGGTTCGGAAGGGGATTACGATCAACGTCGACGGCGAAGATGAAATCGATGTGATCGAAGCGATCGCTGAGCATGAGGGAAAGCGGGCGCGCGCGAATCTCCGGCTCAAGTTGCTGCCACCCGAACTCAACAAGTTCGGCGGCGAGTTCTACAAGATGAGTGGCAGTCTCCTTGATGCAACGCGACGCGCCAAGTGGGGTTACACGCTTGAGCTTGCCGGCGCTCTCGTTGATCGCCTGCGGCAGAAGGCCCATATCGATCTCCAGGGGTATAGCAGTCACATCGGCCGTTTCGCGGCGCATCCCGAAGCCTATGCAATCGTTGCGCGTGCACTCGGTGACGCGGTCGTGCGCCTCTATAAGGCGACCGGGTTTTGGCCGCGCGAATTCGATCTTGGCGGTGGCTGGGCACGCGAGCGCGAGCCCGAGTCGCGTTCGCCTGAGCGAACGCCTTACACGATCGAGGATCACGCAGAGGCGGCAACCAGCGCACTGCTGTCGGCATTGGCACCGGCACAGCAGCCGGTGCCCGAGCTCTGGCTAGAGCCGGGGCGCTACATTGTCGGCAACGCGCAGGTTCTGCTGGCCACTGTCGGCGCCATCAAGCGCGATGCCGGGCTCTGCTGGGTGCATGTGGATGCGAGCACAAATAATCTGATGCGCATCGAGACCAGTCGGCACTGGCATCATATCCTGCCAGCTAACCGAATGAACGCACCACTCGTCGATACCCCGGAAATCGTCGGCGGCACCTGCATCCCTTCGGTGCTCGGATCGGAGCGGCGCGTGCCAACCCTCCGCCCCGGTGATTGCGTCGCGATTCTCGATACCGGGATGTACACGGAGGTGATCTCCAATCAATTCAACTCGATTCCACGACCAGCCGCGGTCCTCGTATCTGGGGCTCGCCGAGAGATCATTAAACGGCGCGAGACGGTCGAGGATCTCTATGCACAGCATGTCGTGCCGGACAGGCTGAAAGTCATGCAGTGATGACGGGAGAGTCGGACGTCTTTGACAGCGTTGCGCCAGCCGATGATTCGGTAAGTGGTCGCTCCTCTCGCGTCATCTACGGGTGGTCATATTTCGCGCCGATTGCGCTTTTCTATGCAGTATTCCTGATCGCGCCCTACGCGGCCGTGCTGGTCGTCAGTTTTCGTCGATTTAGCTCGGCAACGCTCTATACCTCGACCTACACATTCGACAATTACCTGTCGGTGCTGACCGATCGCTTCTACCTGTCACTGCTCCTCGGCACGATCGCGCTTGGCGTCGCGGTGACCCTCTTGACGCTGGTCCTGGGTTATCCGCTGGCGCTTCGTATTGTGCGCTCAACGCCGCGCATGAAGGCGATACTGCTCGCGATCGCATTATCTCCGCTGTTGATCAACCTGGTCGTACGCACTTATGCCTGGCTCGTGCTGCTCGGCGACCATGGGATCGTCAACAATTGGCTCATGGCGCTCTCGGTCATCTCATCGCCGCTGCCGATCAGTGGCAATGTCGTCTCCGTCACGATCGGCTTGGTGCATGTCGCGCTGCCGCTCATGATCCTGAGCCTGGTCGGAATTATGGAACGGATAGATCCGGACCTGCTGGACGCCGCCGAGAGTCTGGGAGCAGCGCCTTTGCGAATTTTGCGCCGCGTACATTTCCCGCTCGCGCTGCCCGGCGTGGGTGCCGGCTCGCTGCTGGTGTTTTGCTTCACGATCAGCGCATTCGTCACGCCGCAGTTGCTCGGCGGACACCGCTATTCGACGATTGCCACGGTGATCTTCGAAAAATTCACTTTCTCGCTCAACTGGCCGCTGGGTGCCGCTCTGGTGTTCGTTCTGCTTGCCCTGAATTTTGCGGTCATTTTGCTGCACGGCCGCATATTTCGGGAGGCGTGATGTTCAACCGGGCTCTCGACATATCCGCATGGCTTGTCGTGCTGTTCATTCTTGGGCCCCTAGTGGTCATCATCGGTGGCTCGTTCACAACGACACCCTATGTTGCGTTCCCACCGCATGGCTTCACGCTGAGATGGTATCAGCAGTTGCTGGGTCGACAGGACTTCCTCGAATCCTTCGTCGACAGTCTTCTGCTCGGCGGCGCCGCAACGATTGGCGCCGCGCTGATCGGCACTCCGACGGCGCTGGCCCTGCGCTTCGGACGCAAAGGCCGGGCGATATTGCGGAGCTTCGTGATGGCTCCGCTGACCCTTCCCACCATTGTGACGGGCGTGGCCCTGCTGCAATTCTTTTATGCGGTCGATCTGCGCATACCAATCATAGGGCTGCTGGCGGGACACGTGCTCATTACGCTGCCTTATTTTATTCGAACCGTTGGTGCCGGATTGGAGTCGCTCGATCCAGAGATCGAGGAAGCGGCGGAAAGCTTCGGTGCCAGCGCGTGGCGCACTCTCATTCGAATCACCTTGCCGGCGATAGCGCCGTCGATCTTCGCCGGTATGATTTTCGTCTTCATCACGTCCTTCGATCAGGTTACGATCTCGATCTTCCTCTCGAGCCCGGGCCTGATGCCGCTGCCGATTCGCATTTATTCCTATATCGAGTTCGCGATCGATCCGATGCTCGCCGCGGTCTCGACCGTGCTGATCCTGATGGCGTTCGCCGTGGTCGCCGCGCTGCAGAGAATTCTCGGCATTGAGCGCGCCTTCAGCGGCGGAGTTACCTGATGAAGCTGCACTGACGGATCGGAGCAGCGTTGTCGACGCGTGTAGACACAACCGGGGAAAGGGAGATCTCGATGAAGACCAAGTCCATGCTGTCACGCCGCCAGTTGCTGGCGACGGCACTCGCCGCAGGTGCGGTGCAATCCTTTCCACGCCCGGCGATCAGTCAGGCGCGATCAAAGCTGATAGTTCAGGGCTTCGGTGGTCTGGTCGAGAAAACCTTGCGCGAGGACGTCATCCCGAATTTCGAGAAAGAGCAGCCTTTCGACGTGACGCTCATCGTCGAGGACGACACAACGATCCTGCCGAAGCTCGCGGCAGCGCGTGCCCAGGCGCCCTACGACGTCTGCATGTGCGACAACAGTATCGCGATCGTAGGAAAAGGAATGGGCGTCTGGGCACCTGATCAGTCCGATAAGCTGTCGAATGCCTCCGCGATCTATAAGAGCTCGATGCCGCCGGCGACGACGAACTATGGCAGCATCGTCTACGAGTACGCGTTCGTTCATAATAAGAAGAAGTTGCCGAACCCGACCTCATGGAGAGACTTGTGGGCGGATGGCATCGTTGCGGGTGTGCCGCACATCACGCAATCTTATGGCCTCACCTTTCTCTACATAGCGGCGATGCTGAACGGCGGTGACGCACACAATCTCGATCCCGGCTTCGCTGCGATCAAGAAAATGCCGAAGTTCAAGGTCTACAAGAATGTCAGCGAAGGGCTCTCGATGTTCCAGCAGGGCGAAATTGACGCCGCCCTCTACTACAGTCACCGCGCCCAGCAGATGATCGATATGGGTCTCGACATAGGGAAAGCGCGACCCAAGGAGGGTGTGTGGGGTCAGCGCACAGGCACCCAGATACCAAAGGCAACGACGAATATGCCCGGTGCGATTGCTTGGGTGAATACGACCTTGAGCGTGCCGTACCAGACGGCATTCGCTAAGTCATTGTACAGCCCGACGAACCGGAACGTGGTCCTTTCGCCGGAGCTTGCAGCCAAGAACATCATGGGCGCGGAGCATGTTGACAGCATAAAAGAGGTCGACTGGAACACGATCATCCCGCAGCGCGATGCGCTGATCGAAAAGTGGACGCGAGAGATCGGCTAGGGTTCCGAGATCATCCGCCGATCATTAGCTTAGCAGCCTTGATCAGGGTCATCTGATGAAGATTGAGAAGGCGGCGATCGAACTTCCTCGCGAACCTTCTGATGGGGCGGCTTTGCTAAATGCGATACGCGCACCAACAGATGTGCTGGGCGTGACTGCCGATGGAATTCTGACCATCGCTGGGCAAAAGGCGACTGCGCTCCTGGAGGAATTCGGCTCGCCGCTCGCCGTCACCGTCGAGCCGACCCTGCGCGCTAATTACCGGCGCATTAAGCAAGCCTTCACCGAGCGCTGGCCTTCGACCGTCAACGTCATGTACTCGCTCAAATGCAATAACACGCTGGCTGTGCGCTCGGTGCTGAGTGACGAGGGCGCGGGTGGTGACTGCTTCGGGTTGGGTGAGCTCTATGCAACATTGCAAGGCGGTGCCGATCCGAGACTCGTGGCGATGAACGGAAGCAACAAGAGCTTCGCCGAGGTGGAGACCGCGGTATCGCTGGGCATCGTCGTGAATGTCGATTCCGAGGACGAGATCGGGTTTCTGAGCAAGGCCGTCCGTCAAACCGGCAAGCAAGCGCGCGTAAATCTGCGACTCAAGGTGTTGCCCAGCGATCTCGATACCTACATCACCGAGGCTTATCGCACCGCGGAGAGTTTCGTCGCTGGCGTGAAGCGGGTCAAATGGGGGTTTGAGCCGGCCGCAGCGGCGAAGTTGGTCCAGGTGCTGCGTGCGCTCGAAGGCGTAACGCTGATCGGCTATAGCGGACATATTGGCCACCTCTCCAATCAACCCGGAGCATTCGCCTCACTGGCACGCGCATTGGGGCAAGCCGCCACCGTCCTGGAAGCCGAGACCGGGTTCGGACCTGCGGTCCTCGACATAGGAGGTGGTTGGGCGCAGCACCGCGAGCCGCCATCGCGTGACGCGGGGGTCAATCCCTACTCGATCGAGGATTATGCTCAGTCTGCGACCGACGCATTGCGCGAGGGATTGCGCTCCAACGAGAATCTTCCGGAGCTGTGGATAGAGCCTGGGCGCTACATTGCCGCTAATGCCGAACTCCTGCTGGCGAGCGTCGGCTCGATCAAGCGGGACGCCGGCTACGTGTGGCTACATGTGGATGCCAGCACCAACAACCTGCCGCGGATAGAATCGGGGCGGCAGTGGCATTACGTTCTGCCGGCGAGCCGAATGGCCGCGCCACTCGCAGAGGCCGTCGAGATTGTCGGCAGCACGTGCTTCAAATCGGTGCTGGGTACCGGTCGATCGATGCCGTCGATGCGTCGCGGTGATGCGATCGCGATCCTCGATACCGGCGCCTATGCCGAAGTCTTCGCCAACCAATTCAACGGGCTTCCGCGACCGGCTGGAGTACTCGTGTCCGAGTCCGGGGTCGAACTCATCAAGCGCCGCGAGACGATCGACGATATTTTCGCAACACATTTGGTGCCGCAGCGGCTGACGCAGCTCGCTCCCGCGCATCCCAGTGCCGCAGGGATCCTCCGCAAAAGCGATTAGCTGGAACTAAACTCCGACCGCTGCCCTAGCTGGAGCCAGCTACATGGAGCACTCAGACCACATCGCGAATCCGAGTGGACCTATGGCTGGACCCGACCAGGAAATTCTCGCTGCCATCCGATGGCTCGACCAGGTAGACCTTGCATCAGAGCCCGGCATCGTCGAACGGTCGCGTCACCTTCTCCTGGATACAATTGGCTGCGCCATAGCTGGCTTCAGAGCCCGCGAGTTGCAGTCTCTCGCCGCGCGTTTGAATGCCTCAGAACCGGGCGTGGTGAGCTTACCGGGACTGGTTGGCGGGTTCTCCTCCACCGCAGCGGCGTTCTTAGTCGGGATCGCCGCCTGCTGGGATGAGGCCTGCGAGGGACTTGAGGCGGCGCATGGCAGACCCGGCCTCCACGCGATTAGTGCAGCAGTACCGCTTGCGCTCGCGAAGAAATCGACCCTGGGCGATCTCTTGAACGCGATCGTCACGGGATACGAGATCGGGGGGCGCATCGGAATCGCCTACCGGATTCGCGCCGGCATGCATGTTGACGGTACTTGGGGGACATTCGCCGCGACCGCCGCGGCTGGTCGCCTTTTGGGATTGCGCCCCGACGAGATTATGGGGGCCATTGATACGGCTGCCTGTCAGCTGCCGTTCAGCCTATATCATCCGATAACCCAGGGCTCGAGGGCGCGAAACACTTACGTAGGCCACAGTGCTGCGATAGCGCTGCTGCTGTCGGCCGGTGCCGTCGACATTCCAGGCCTGGGGGGCGGTCTTGCAGTGAACACCGACCTTGCGCTTGGACGCCGGCTCGACTCGCTTGTTCCCGCGCCTCCGCCCGGCCATTGGCTCGTCCTCGACGGTTATCTCAAGAAGTATCCGGCGGTGCGGCACGTCCATTTCGGCATCGAGCTTGGAGCAAGGTGGCACCGAGAGCGTGGACCGAACACGCGCAGGATCCGCAAAATACGGATGAGCATTTATCGAGAGGCGATGACGTACTGCGGCAACCGTGCACCGCGGCATGCGATCCAAGCGCAATTCAGCTTAAGCTACGGACTCGCTTACGCCCTGCGATGCGGGACACTGACGCCAGAAGCGTACTCAGTTGAAAGCCTTGCCGATGAGGAGACACAGCGACTGGAAAAACTCGTCGTCATCGAGGATGACCCGATCCTCTCCTCCATGAATCGTCGAGGTGCAGAACTTCACATCGAGGATGGCGAGGGCTGGAGTTGTCGCATTGCGAATGTGCCGGGCGATTCAAATCATCCGCTGAACCGCGTCGAGTTGGTTTCCAAGTTCACCGGATTGACCGTTCCGTTGATCGGGTTAAAGGCGTCCAATCAGATTGCAAATCGAATATTGGATGGTCCGCTCGATCAGCCTTTCGATCCGAGCGCTCCCGCAATCCCCAACCATTACGACAAGAGTAAAGCGACGCACCTCTGAGGCCCCAATAAGCAGCGGCCGTTCGACGCTTCGACACGATTTCAAATTTGGAGCGGGCGAAGGGATTCGAACCCTCGACCCCAACCTTGGCAAGGTTGTGCTCTACCCCTGAGCTACGCCCGCGTCCATGGGGTTGCCGGCGAGCCTGCCAGCAAAGCGGCGGGCATCATAGCGGCCGCCAAAGGGTTTGCAAGCGAGCCCGGCGCAGGTCACGCGCAAGGTTCCTCCAGACAGGATCCGTCTCGATACCTCGACGGCCCGAGCCCTTGGTCTCGCGAGGCCCGCCGCTGAGCTCACGGGGTCTCTGCGCGCGGGGCGACGCAGCCCCAAGTTTCGGTTGAGGCGCCGCGGCGGCTGGCCTAAAACCGGCCGCTCATGCCCGCCACTCCCGACGAGCTCCTCGCGCGCTTCGAGGCGCTCGGCATCGCCCAGCGCACGTACGAGCATCCCGCGGTCTTCACCGTCGAGGAGGCGAAGTCCCTGCGCGGCAAGCTGCCGGGCGGGCACTGCAAGAGCCTTTTCCTCAAGGACAAGAAGGGCGCGCTCTGGCTCGCGGTCATGCTGGAGGAGCGCCGGATCGATCTGAAGAAGCTCGCGGACCGCCTGGGTGCGGCGCGCTTCTCCTTCGGCAGCGCGGAGCTCCTCGAGGAGGTGCTGGGTGTGACACCCGGGAGCGTCACCCCCTTCGCGCTCATCAACGACCGCACCGCTCACCGCGTGCAGCCCGTGCTCGACGAGGACATGCTCCGCCACGACCCGCTCAACTATCACCCGCTCATCAACACCAAGACCACCGCGGTATCTCCTGATAATCTATTGAGATTCATCGGAGATTGTGGTCATTTCCCGCGCATCCTCAACCTCGAGGGGCTGGAGCGCAGGGCAGACCCACCCGTCTAGGGAATCGCTTGTCAGGCCCTGTGTGTCTCGCCATGTTCTAGGCAACCGCAACAAAACGATCAGAACCAAGTCCATGGAACCCCTTATCGGGACGGCACCCGGAGCAGCGGGCGCCGACCTCATCAAGAACAGCTCGACCGCCGCCTTCATGGCGGATGTGATCGACGCCTCCAACGATCAGCCGGTGATCGTCGATTTCTGGGCACCGTGGTGTGGGCCCTGCAAGACGCTGGGGCCGCAGCTCGAGAAGGCCGTGAAGGACGCGCGCGGCGCCGTGCGCATGGTCAAGATCAACGTGGACGAGAACCAAGAGCTCGCCCAGCAGATGCGCATCCAGTCGATCCCCGCGGTCTATGCCTTCAAGGATGGGCGGCCGGTGGATGGCTTCGTGGGCGCGCTGCCGGAGAGCCAGATCAAGGCCTTCGTCCAGCGGCTCTCGGCGGGCGGGGCCAAGGCGGGGCCCTCGCCGGTCGAGGAAGCGATGGAGATGGCGAAGGAGGCACAGGCCGCGGGCGACCACGGCCGCGCCGCCACCATCTTCACGCAGGTGCTGCAGCACGAGCCCGACAATGTCGACGCGATCGCGGGGCTCGCGCGCGCCTATCTCGCGCGCAACGATCTCGAGCGCGCCAAGGCGACGCTCGACAAGGCGCCCAAGGAGAGTGCCAACCACGCGGAGATCACCGCGGCGCGCGCCGCGCTCGAGCTCGCGGAGGCCGGCGCCAAGGCCAAGGGCGCGCTCGGCGATCTCAAGGCGCGTATCGCGCGCGACCCCAAGGATTTCGAGGCGCGCTACGAGCTCGCCGCCGCGCTCTTCGCCGCCGGCGATCGCGAGCCCGCGATCGACGAGCTCCTGGAGATCATCCGCAAGAATCGCGCCTGGAACGAGGAGGCCGCGCGCAGGCAGCTGCTCAAATTCTTCGAGGCGATGGGGCCGACGGATCCGCTCACCGTCGCCGCGCGCCGCCGGCTCTCGTCGATCCTCTTCGCCTGAGCGCGTCGACGTGACCGGCTCGCCGTTCGACCCGCCTTACGACGAGCTGCCGGCGGTGATGCCGATCTTTCCGCTGACGGGCGTGCTGCTGCTGCCGCGCGGGCGGCTGCCGCTCAACATCTTCGAGCCGCGCTATCTCGCGATGGTGTCCGACGCGATGACCCATCCGCGCCTCATCGGCATGGTGCAGCCGCGCGAGGGTCGAGGCGACGCCGGCGACCCGCCGGTCTATTCGATCGGCTGCGCGGGCCGCATCACCGGCTTCGGCGAGCTCGATGACGGCCGCTACGAGATCACGCTGACGGGCACGGCGCG
Organism: Allostellaceae bacterium; assembly: GCA_035280245.1. Classification (GTDB taxonomy): domain Bacteria; phylum Pseudomonadota; class Alphaproteobacteria; order ATCC43930; family CGMCC-115725; genus DASZHJ01. Next base: position 3,281 of record DATEGF010000214.1, on the reverse strand, counting down.
CTTCGCGATCGTCGAGGAGCTCGCGCAGGTGAAGGGCTATCGGCCCGTGCGCGTCGACTGGTCGCGTTTCCGCGGCGATCTCGAGATCGCCTCCGGCGGCGTCGATCGCGACCGGCTGCTCGCGGCGCTCAAGCCCTACCTCAAGCGCCACAAGGTCAAGACCGACTGGGACGCGATCACCAAGACGCCCGACGAGCGCCTGGTCACCTCGCTCGCGATGGTCTGCCCCTTCGCGCCCAGCGAGAAGCAGGGGCTGCTCGAGGCGGAGGGCTTGCCGGCGCGCGCCCGATTGCTCACCGCGCTCCTGGAAATGGCGGCCACCACCGCCACCGAGCGCGCCGACGTGCGGCACTGATGTTGTTCTTGTTGGTGTCATAGCTCCCCCTCACCCCTCCCTCTCCCCTCGGGGAGAGGGTTGCGCAGCCTTAGCGAGCGAAGCGAGCTTAGGCGAAGCTGGGTGAGGGGGATCCATCCACGAGGAAAGAGCCCCATGCCCGAGAGCGACGTCGACCCGAAGCTGCTGGAGATCCTGGTCTGCCCCGTCACCAAGGCGACGCTGCGCTACGACCGCGCCCGCCAGGAGCTGGTGAGCGTCGAGGCCGGCCTCGCCTATCCGATCCGCGACGGCATTCCGATCATGCTGGTGGACGAGGCGCGCCGCCTTGACGACGCGGAGATGGCGCGGCTCAAGCAGCCGTGAGCGAGCACGGCACGACTCACTGGCCGCTCGAGATCCGCCTCAAGAAAGCCGAGAGGCGCCTCGAGATCGACTTCGACGACGGCAGCACGATCGGGCTCGCGGCCGAGTACTTGCGCGTCGAGAGCCCCTCGGCGGAAGTGCAGGGCCACGGCCCCGGCCAGAAGACTCTCGTACCCGGCAAGGCCTCCGTCGGCATCAAGAGCCTCGAGCCCGTCGGCAACTACGCGATCCGCATCGTCTTCGACGACGGCCACGACACCGGCATCTACTCCTGGGCCTACCTGCGCGAGCTCGGCCTCGAGCGGGAGAAGCGTTGGCGCAATTACCTAGCTGCGCTCCAGGCGTCGGGAATGTCGCGGGAGGCAAAATAGAAAATTTGAACCGCGAAGGCGCCAAGACGCCAAGGAAGCAAGATCGACCACGGAGGGCACGGAGAACACGGAGGGGCGAAGCTGAACGCGCCGAAGGCACAATAATCATGCTCCAGGGATGAATGCGGGTTCGCCGCGAAGCACTTCTCCTCCGTGATCTCCGTGTCCTCCGTGGTGATTCTTGTTTTTGGTTTCTACTTGGCGTCTTGGCGCCTTGGCGGTTCAAATCGATGACACGAAATTCTCGATGAGCTCGTTGAAGCGCTGGGGGCGCTCGAAGTAGACGGAGTGGCCGGCGTCGGGGACGTGGGCGACCTCGGCCTTGGGCATGAGGCGCGCGAGCGGCGCGGCCGCGGCGGCGGGGAAGACGATGTCCTCGTTACCGACGATCCAGAGCGTGGGCACCCGAAGCTGCCGCAGCCGCACCGCGGGCGTGGTGCGGAGCGCGAAGAGCTGCTGCCGGATCGTCGCCTTCCACTCGGGCGGCGTCAGGGCATCGATCTCCTGATAGAGAAGATGCATCGCCTTCTGCTCGCGCGCCATCCGCGCGCCGCCGGCGACGTGGATGTTCTCTTTCGGCAGCGCCTCGCGTGCTTCCGCCGAGTGCTTCTCCCAAGCCTGGATCTCCGGAAGCTCCGGCCCCTCGATGGTGCGGAAGTCGATCCGGCCCGAGGTCGAGGCGAGCACCAGCGCGCGGAGCCGCTCGGGCGAGCGCAGCGCAAAGTCGATCCCGGTCCAGCCGCCCATGGATTGGCAGACCATGGCGAAGGTCTCCAAGCCCAGGTGATCGGCAAGCGCCTCGAGGTCGTCTGCATAGGCCTCGACGCCCGCGCCGCCGGGCTCGACCCGCGAGGGCGTGAAGCCGCGATGGGCGAAGCTCACGCAGGTGAAGCGGTCCGCGAAATGCGCCACCTGCTGCCACCACGACATGTGATTGCCGCCGAGCCCGTGGGCGAACACGAGCCCCGGCCCGCTCCCCACCGCCTCGAAATAAATCGCCGCATCCGGCCGCTGAACGAATCCGATTGTGCGTTTGTTCGTCATTGCTTTCATGCCGCCTTGACGGTGTGTGCTTTCATGTCGACCCGCAGGCTCTTCCGAAGCACACCGAGTATAGCCGCGAGATTGTCCATCGTCGGATTGCCCTGCTTCGAGAGCATCCGGTGCAAGCTCTTCGCTGGCCGCGCTGTCTTTCGTGCGAGCTCCTCGAATCCAACCGTTGCGTTGACCAGGTCGCGCAAGATGAGGCGCGCCGTGTGCGGCTCGCCGTTCAGGAAAAGTGTAGCGGCCTCGTCGAGTAGCGCCTTGGCGAAATCTGGATCGCGTCGAACGCGCTCGGCGATCGTCTGCTTGAAATCTCGCGTCAGCACCATTGCTCTCACCTCCTGCCCACCGGCCTCGCGGCCTTACGCGCTTTGTATTCTGCCCACATTCTTAGAGCGGCTCGCCGCGCGCCAAGCGTGGCTGGGCGCCGACCGTGCCCATGGCGTGGCGCATGAAGAGGCGCTTCAAGCCCGGCATCTGGTTGACCGCGGCAAGGCCCATGTCGCGGGCGAGCTTCGCCGGCGGGATCGCGTTCGAGAAGAGCCGATTGAGGCTGTCGGTCACCGCCGCCAGCATCCAGTTGTCGAGCCGGCGCCAGCGCTCGTAGCGGCGGAGCGCCTCGCCGTCGCCGATGTCGAGGCCGAGCCGCCGCGCGTCGATCAGCACCTCCGCGAGTGCCGCCACGTCGCGCAGGCCGAGGTTCAAGCCCTGGCCCGCGATCGGGTGGATCACATGGGCGGCATCGCCCACCAGCGCCAGGCGCTCGGCCGCGTAATTCTCCGCGTGCATGAACATGAGCGGATAGGACCAGCGCGGTCCCACGGGCTCGACCGCGCCCCGGAAATCGCCGAAGCGGCGACTGAGCTCCGCGGTGAAGTCCGCCTCGCCCATGGCGAGGATCCGCGGCGCCAGCTCCGCGCGCTCGGTCCAGACCAGCGACGACCGATTGCCGGTGAGCGGCAGGATCGCGAAGGGCCCGGCCGGCAGGAAATGCTCGATCGCGACGCCGCGATGCGGTGCCTCGTGCTGCACGGTGGTGACGATGCCGGTCTGCGGATAGGTCCACTCGATCGTGCGGATGCCTGCGGCCTGGCGGAGCGGCGAGGATTTGCCATCAGCGGCCGCCACCAGCCGCGCGCGGATGGCGTGGCCGCCGGCGAGCCGCA
>DATEGF010000213.1:0-24884 GCA_035280245.1 Allostellaceae bacterium | reverse complement strand
CAAATCACGCCGGGCGCCACCACGCCCGTGGTGGCAAATCCCGTGCCGTTGGTCGAGCCCGTACCCCGATTGAAACCGCGATTGAGCGGCGTCGCGGAGGTCACCTCGACCAGCGGGATCAGGCGATCGAATGGCGCGCCGAGCCCGATGTCCTGCACGTGGTGCTGCAGGTACTCGAGGCTGTACTCGATGGCAAAGCCGGCGTTGAACACATCCTGATTGAGGCTGCCGGCGCTGTTGATCTTGAGGGGGAGGCCGAGGCTCAGGTTGCCGGTGATGGCGAAGGGCTTGAGCCAGGTCAAGCTGTCCGGCAGATCGCCCATGCCTTTGCCGAAGTCGAAAGTCGGGTTGAGCGTCGTGTGATCGGGGGCGCCGCCATGATTGACCGCGCCCGTGTGCCCCCAGTTGGCGCTGAGGCCCAGGAGCCCCATGAATTCGTGCGGCCGATCGATGAAGAGCTGGTACTGCACGCCGGTCTTGAGGCCGCCGAAGCCGTATTGCGGCGGCGCGCCTTTCGGCTGGAAGTAATTCCACTGATAGGCCGCGGTCAGTCCGATGTCGGGGGTGAGCCGCTTGGCGATGTCGGCTTCAACCGAATAGGACTCGCGACCCGTCGTATCGATGGGGTTCTTCGTGAGCGTCGGAAGCGACATCTCGTCCGCGACGAAGGGGTCGTCGGTCTGCAAGGTGGCGGGAAAGAAGCGATCGCCCGCGAAGCCGTGGGCGTGAGCTTGGCCTGGTGCAAGCAGGCCGGCGATGCCGACGGCTGCCGCGCCAAGAGTGAGTGAGCGCATGCGAGATCTCCGCAAATCGGAAGTGACAGGATCGGCGCGCGCACCCTGAGCGGGCGCCACGAGCCGGACTGCGACGTCTGATGTCAGGCCGCCGAAGGCGGCCCGCGCGGAGCGTAGGGAGAGAGCGATGTCGCGCTGAGCGGGACCTGTGCGTCGGCAGTCCCGACGGGCGTCGCCATCGCACGGGGGGCCGGCAGCACCGCCAGCGCCGGCAACATCGCTGCGGCGGGTGCGGCCGAGGCGGCCGCTGCGGCGCAGACCGGGCAGGTGCCGCCGTGATGCTCGTCGTGGCCCGCGGGATGGTGCGCGCGGTGATGGATCGCCGGCTCGGCCTGCGCGCTGTCGATCGCCGCAAGCGCGTCAAGCGCCGTATGGACCACATGCCCCGCGAAGTGCCCGGGCAGCCACGCATAGAAGGCGACGGCGAGGATGCCGAGCCAGCCCCCGAGCTTGTATTTCCGGAGCTTCCGCATGGGCGATGACCAGACTAGCGCAGATCGCGGGCCACGTCCTAGTTGGAGCCGGGCCAAGCAAGGCCATTCGGCGCTCGACGATCGGTCGCTCTCGAAGTGAAAAGCCCCGCCGGAGGCGGGGCTTAATATCTAAAAGCGTGGCGTCTTACTGCTGGTTCCCGCTGCCGTTGCCGCCTTGTCCGTTGCTGCCCTTGCCGCCTTGGTTGCCGCCCCGGTTTCCGGCGTAGGCAGTCGGAGACACGAGTATCGGTGCCGCGAAGGCGACTAACAGAATGATCGCGAATAGTTTTTTCATTGTGGTTCCCTCCCGTTGGAGTCGATTGAACCAACAGGCGAAAAGCTAGGTGACTTCTTTCACCGAGTCCACACACGAAAAAGGTGTCCCGCCTCGATCAGACCAGGTGCTCGGGCTCGAGCGCGCAGGCGACGGCCTCGTCGACCTCGATCTGCAGCGTGGTGTGGCCGATGCCGAAATGCGCGTGGAGTTCCCGCGCGGTCTGCACCGAGAACTCGTCGCCGGGATGGCCGTCGGGCATGAGCAGGTGGCAGGTGAGGGCCACCTCGGTCGTGCTCATGGGCCAGATGTGGAGATCGTGGATGCGCTTCACGCCCGGCAATTGCTGCAGGTAGGCGCGCACCTCGGCGGGCTTGATGCCGCTTGGTACGGCGTCGAGCGACATCATGAGGGAGTCGCGCAGCAGACCCCAGGTGCTCCAGACCACCACGCCGACGAGGACGAGGCTCACGGCGGGATCGAGCCAGAGCCAATGAGTGAGCAGGATCAGGCCGCCCGCCACCACGACGCCGGCGGAGATGACGGCGTCGCCCACCATGTGGACGAACGCAGCCTTGATGTTGAGGTCGCTGTCGCGGCCCGCGGCGAAGAGCCAGGCCGTCAATCCATTCACCGCGATGCCGATCGCCGCCACGATCATCACGGTGAGACCGACGACGGGCTCGGGCTCGGCAAACCGGCGGATCGCCTCCCAGGCGATGGCGCCCATCACGAACAACAGGACGACGGCATTGATGAGCGCGGCGAGGATCGAGGTGCTGCGAAATCCATACGTGAAGCGCTCGGTCGGACCGCGCGTCCCCAGATGCGCGGCGCCCCACGCGATCAGGAGTGCCAGCACGTCGCTCAGATTGTGGCCGGCATCGGCGAGGAGCGCCGTCGAATGGGCGAGGACTCCGTAGACCACCTCGATGACGATGAAGCCCGTGTTGAGCACGGTGCCGACCGCGAAAGCGGCGCCAAAATTCCTGGGTGCCTGTGCGTGGCCGTGGCGATGGCCATGCGCATCGTGCGCATGATGATGGCCGTGACCGGCTGCATGCTCATGGGTCATTCCGCCAGCCTATCGAGCTTGCCGATCGGATACTATTACATGGCGCCGCGTGCCTTCTCTTGGATTGGGGTTTTTCGAATGGGTGATGCGGATCGTCGCCGCATGGCGATAGCGCTCGGCGCCAACACCTGCATGTGTCTCGTCGGCCTCGTCGGATGGTATGTCGCGCAGTCGACCGCCTTGCTGGCCGACGCGCTCGACATGCTCGCCGATGCCTCGGGCTACGGCGTCGCGTGGCTCGCGATCGGACGATCGATGAGGGCGCAGCAGCGCGCGGCCCGCTGGAACGCGGGCATGCTCTTCCTCCTGGGCGCCGTCGTGATCGCCGAGGTCGCAGAGCGGTGGATCCACGGAAGCGAGCCCGAGGGGTCCCTCATCGCGGCCTTTGCCGTGCTGTCGCTGGTGGTGAATGGCGGCGTCCTGATCATGCTCTCCCCTTACCGGCGAGCAGAGGAGGTCCACCTGCGCGCGACCTGGGTCGACACGCGGGCCGACGTCCTCGTCAACCTCGCCGTGCTGCTGTCCGGGGCCGCCATTGCGGTTACCGGCTGGCGGCAGATCGACCTGCTGGTCGGTCTCGCGATCAGCCTCTACGTGATCAAAGAGGGCTGGGAGATCTGGGAAACGACCACGGACCGTTGATCGCGGTCCAGGACCTATCCCACCCGCATCGGATAACGCAGGAAGCCGCGGAAGCGGGCACGGCCGCCGCGAACCGGATCGCCCGCGCGCTCGAAATGCGGGAAGCGCGCGACGAGCTTGCCGATCGCCACCACCGCCTCCATGCGCGCGAGCGAGAGGCCCGCGCAGGCGTGGATACCGGTCCCGAAGGCGAGGTGCCGGTTCGGATGGCGGCGCAGATCGAGTCGTTCGGGCTCGGGGAATTGCGCGGGATCGCGGTTGGCGGCACCGATCCCGATATGCACATAGGCCCCGGCGGGCATGGCGACGCCCGCGAGCGTCGTGTCCTTGGCGGCGCGCCGGTTGCCGAGCTGGTTCGAGCTCTCCATGCGGAGAAACTCCTCGACCCCGCTCTCGATGAGCCCGGGCTCGCGCCGGAGCCCCGCGAGCGCGTCCGGGTTTTGGATCAGCAGATCGATCCCGTTCCCGATCAGGTTGGTGGTGGTCTCATGGCCGGCGTTCAGCAGGAAAATACAATTGTGCAGCAGCTCGATCCGGCTCAGCCGCTCGGCACCGGCGTGCTGCGCCTTGAAGTCGCTGGCGTCGATGAGCGTCGAGAGGATCTCGGCCGCATCGCTGCTGCCCTCGGCGAGCCGCCGCTCCACGAGATCGGTGAGATATGATTTGAACTCATCGACCGCCGTCACCCCCCGATCGAATTGCTCGCGCGACAGCACCGGCTCGAGCGCGCCGAGGATCGCGAGCGACCATTGGCGCAAAGGCCCGCGCTCGCCCTCGGGCACGCCCAACATGTCGCCGATGAGCTGCACGGGAATCGCCGTGGCGAAATCCCCGATCAAGTCGAAACTCCCGCGCCGCTCGAGGCCGTCGAGCAGCCGGTCGATCAGCGCCTCGACCCGCGGCTGCAGCGCCTTGAGGGCGCGCGGCGTGAAGGCTGGGGCGAGCAGCCGGCGCACCCGTGTGTGATAGGGCGGATCGTTGAAGACCAGGCTCGTGGTGTGGTGCTCGTAGAGCGCGCTCTCGCCGAAATTCGGCCGGAAATCGATCTTCTTGTCGGAGCTCCAGACCGCGGTATCGCGATAGACCGCGACACAGTCGTCGTAGCGCGAGAGAAAATAGGAGCCGTCGGGCATCCGGTGGATCGGATCGTGCCGCCGGAGCGCCCGGTAGAGCGGAAACGGATCATCGAGGAAGCGTCGCTCGAGCCGCTTCAGGTCGAAGGCGAGCGCGGCCTCGCGCATCGCGGCGTCGTCGTTGGGCCAGAGGGATACTCGCTCCTCCATGGCGCGAGCCTAGTGAGCTTTCCATTCAGCGAGAAGGACCCACCCTCCCGGCACGCTCACGATGCTCAACCGCCGCAGCCCGCTTGCGTCTTCGCCGGGGCCGGCGTCGGGCCGCAGCACCCAGCGGCCATGGCCTTGTCCTTCGCTTCAGCGCGGAGTTCGGCAAGCTCGGCGCTGTGCCCGTAGACGGTGCTCTCTCCATGGGTCAAGAAGGCCTCCCATGCGATGCCGCTGGGATCGGAAATCCAGGATTTCTCCGACCTGGCGTAGCAGCAGGTCGTCAGTCCCTCATCGAGCACCGGCCCCTCCGCGCATTTGAGCCGGCCCTGGACCTCCACGAGCTCCGCCTCGTCCTCGACCTGGATGCCGAGATGGTCGATGCCCGCGTGATCGCGGCCGCGAGCGGAGATCGCAAAGTTGACGCGCGGGTCCGCCAGCATCCATTTGGCGTAGTCAGGCTTCGTCACCGAGGGCTCGGCGGCGAACAGCGTCGAATAGAACCGGATCGACTGCTGGAGGTCATCGACCGCGACGTGAACGTGAAGCCGCTTCATGACGCACTCCTCTGGCTTGGGGTTTGCGGGTTTGGGACATCAGCGGGGCACAGGCGGCCGGATTGCCGCCGCAGCAGTTCTCAGTGAGGAAGCCAACCAACTCGCTCATCGCGCGGAAGTCGGCCGAGTAGATCAGCGACCGGCTCTCGCGGCGCTGCGTGACAAGTCCTGCACGGTGTAGCTCGGCTAAATGGAAAGAGAGGGATGACGCAGGGATGTCGAGCCGTTCGGCGATGATCCCTGCGGCGAGGCCGGGAGCACCGGCTTCCACCAGCATGCGGAAGATCGCGAGCCGCGTCTCCTGCGCGAGCGCGCTCAGGCTTCCGATCGCCATCTTGGTATCCATGCCTCGATCCTTCGATAACTGTCGAATTGAAGATAGAGTTCCAGGATCGCTTGTCAACGATGATTCTGGAAATATCGAACCAGAGCGAGGCGGAGGCTCCACTGGCGATGTCGTCCGCTAGCAGAGCCGCGCGTGCGCCCGCTAGACTGACTGGTCGTTCAGAGGGAGACGCCCATGCCCGAGCAGCTCTACGTGCCGCCGCCCCATGGCGGCGATTGGCGGCACGCCCTCGAGGGCGAGACCGGGCTCGATCCGGCGGCGATCAAGGCGGCAGCCGACCACGCGGCGGCGCACGAGACGCCGTGGTCGCGCGATGTCGAGGCCGAGCTCATCAAGAGCTTCTCCGAGCCGCCGCCCTGGAACGAGATCATCGGGCCCGTAGGGCCCCGCGGCGGACCCAATGGCATCATCCTGCACAAAGGCATGATCGTCGCGGAGTGGGGCGATACCGCGCGCGCCGACATGAGCTTCAGCATCGTCAAGTGCTATATGAGCCTTTGCGCGGGGCTCGCGGTCGAGCGCGGGCTCATTCCCGATATCGATCAGCCCGTGGCAAGGCTCGTCGACGACGGCGGCTTCGACCCGCCGCAGAACGCCAAGATCACCTGGCGGCAGCTCCTCAATCACACCTCGGAGTGGGAAGGCACGCTCTGGGACAAGCCCGATCTCATCGACCGCAACCGCGATCTCGCGAATGAGGCGAGCGCCCAGAAAGGCACGACCCGCGCGCTCCAGGAGCCCGGCACCTACTGGGAGTACAACGACATCCGCGTCAATCGCCTGGCGCTGGCGCTCATGCGGCGCTTCCGCCGGCCGCTCCCCGATGTGTTCCGCGAGGCGATCGCGGCACCGATCGGCTGCTCCGACACGTGGGCCTGGCACGGCTATCGCAATTCCTACGTGGAGATCGACGGCAAGCGCATGCAGTCGGTGGCAGGCGGCGGGCACTGGGGTGGTGGCCTCTTCATGCAGGCGCGCGACCATGCCCGGATCGGGCTCCTGGTGCTGCGGAAAGGGCGCTGGGGCGAGCGCCGGCTGGTGCCCGAGAGCTGGATCGCGCAATCGATCGCGCCGACGCCGCTCAATCCGAAATACGGCTTCATGTGGGCGCTCAACACCGGCGGCAAGACCTATCCGAGTGCGCCCGCGGAGGCTTTCGGAGCGAGCGGCTCCGGCGGCAACCTCGTCTGGATCGATCCCGTGCACGATCTGGTCGCCGTGATTTGCTGGACGGACCCCGCCGCGATAGACGGTGTCTTCGCGCGCCTCGCCAACGCCTTCTGAGCCTCAAACCAATCGGGGAGAAACCGATGAACGGATGGTGTCGTTCGATTCTGCTCGCCGCTGCGATCGCGGCCATATCCGCGCCGGCTATTGCGCAGGACTACGCCGCGGTCGTCAACGCGCCCGACCGCAGCGAGGCCGATCGCAAGAACGACGAGCGCCGCGAGCCCGTGAAGATCCTGGCGTTCATCGGTGTGAAGCCCGGCTGGGCCATTCTCGATATGGGCGCGGGCGCCGGCTACAGCACCGAGCTGATGGCGCGCGCCACGGGCCCGACCGGCAAGGTCTATGGCCAGAACCCGCCCGATATGATGGACCGCGCGAAGACCGCCTACGAGGAGCGCGCGAAGTCACCGGCGATGCAGAACGTGACGATGCTGATGCGCGGCTACGAGGACCCGGTGCCGGCCGAGGTCAGGAATCTCGACCTCGTCACCTTCTTCTACGCCTATCACGACGTGACCTATATGCCGGTCGATCGCGCCAAGATGGACCACGCGCTCCTCGACGCGCTGAAGCCTGGCGGGTATCTGGTGATCGGCGACTATGCGGCGCTGCCGGGTGTCGGGACCTCGGTCTCGAAGACCCTCCACCGCATCGACGAGGATATCCTCAAGAAGGAGGTCGAGGCCGCCGGCTTCAAACTGGTCGACGAGGGCGACTTCCTGCGCAACCCCAAAGACCCCCACGACATGCCGATCTTCCGGCCTCAGATCCCGATCGACATCTTCGTGCTCAAATTCCAGAAGCCCGGCTGAGCCGCAGCGGCCTCAGTCGAGGGCGACGTTACGGCAAGGCCGTCGCCCGCATTGCCGGCAGGTCGGAGATACCGCGCATCCAGGCCGCGAGCTTCGGGCGGCCCTTCGTGAGATCGCCCGGACCCCTCTTGCGCGCCGAATCAAGGGCCACCGCGAGGATCATTTGCGCCATGTTGGGCGCCCCCTGCATCCGCGGATCCGACACGGCGGACTCAAAAAGGTCGGCCATGCGCCCGCTGCGGGCGACCTCGTGCGCAAGGACCGTGGGCGAACGCTCGCTCTCGGGCCGGTACATCTCGCGCACCCAGACAGAGATCCCGTCGCACATGCTGCGCGCGCTGGCCTCGAGCCGGCGATAGGCCCAATCGGACTCGCGACGCGGATCGTGCAGCCGCGGCTGGCCATCGAGGCTGTCGAGATAAGCGCAGATCAGCTGGCTGTCCTCCATGCCCGTACCGGCTTCGTCGACGAGGTAGGGTACGCGGCCTGAGGGGTTGATCTGGTAATAGGGGCTGCCCGGCGTGCGCGTTTTGGCTTCGAGAACCTCGACCCGGTTCTCCAGCCCTTTCTCTACGACCACGATACGTGCGAGCCGCGCGTAGGGCGACGTGAACGTCACGTAGAGCTTCATCGGCGAGGGATCAGTCCGTGGCCGCGCCGTCTCTCGTCGCGCCCGCCCTCAGCACCAGCGGCGCCAGCAATGGTGCCAGCCCCAGCCGAACCCGACGCCGACGAACGGACCGGGGTAGTAGGGGTAAGGGTAGTAGGCGGCGGGATAGGGCGCGTAGGCGTAAGCCGGATAGGGGTAGGGGGCGGGATAGGGTCCGGCGGGATAGGGCCCGGGTGCCGGCGCCCGGCTCTGCGCGATCTGGTCGCCGCGCGAAGTCATGCATTGCGAATAGCTGATGTCGTAGCCGCGCTGGGCCGAGGCCGCTGAATAGTCGGCGGCACCCGCGCCGGAGGCGGAGCCCAGGAGCAAGCCGCTCCCCGCGCCGATCGCGGCTCCCGCTGCGGGATTGCCGGCGGCGGCGCCGATCGCGGCCCCGGCAGCGGCACCGAGCAAGGTGCCGGCGACCGCGCTGTTCGCCATGCTCTGGTTCGCGGCATCGGCCGGCGACACGCCGCCCATCGTCTGAGCCGCATAGGCGCGGCAAGCGGCATCGTCCTGCTGGAAGGCCTCGAGGCTCTTGTCCTTGCCGGGGAGCGCCGCGACGCTCGGTCCTGGCGGTGGTCCCACGGCGCAAGCGCCGACCGCCAAAGTGCCCAACAGGGCCGCAACACGAAGGGTCGAGGACATATCTGATCTCCCCTGCAGCAGTCGGCGCTCAAGCCCATGCCGGGTCGCGCCAGCGTCCGAGCCAACCGGGACATAATACGCCCTCGACGGCCCGAACATCCCCTGATTGATGTCGAGATCTGTGGACGACCTTGACGCCGGGGTCAGGAAATCGCGGAACGCCGCGTCTCAGTCGGCGGTGCCGAACCGCTCCGCCGCGCGCGCACGGGCCTTTGCGGCCTCGACCTCGCGGTCGCGGGGCGGCGCGGTGGTGATGAGCCCGTCGAGGAGCTCATGAGCGACCTCGGCGACGCGGTCGACCGCGCGATTGAACACAGCCTCGTTCGCCTTCGAGGGCCGCACGAAGCCGCTGAGCTTGCGCACGAACTGGACCGCCGAGGCACGGATCTCCTCCTCCGTCGCCGGCGGTTTGAAGTTGTGAAGCGTCTTGATGGCTCGGCACATGGGGCGGTCTCCTCGGTTGCGGCGCGTGACGCTCGCACGCGATCTCCGCGCCGATCAAGTCGTCGTCGCTCGCGGAGCCGTGCGACGCTGCCCCGCTTTGACGCTCGCTCCGGCTCTCCTTTAGACTGCTGGGGATAATCCAAAGCAAGGGGCGCCGCTGGCTTCCCCTTGATATCGCAAGGGGAAACGCCTGTGTCCACGAAAGAAAGCACCGTCGTCCGCGTAAGCGAGGAGGACGCGCTTCGCTTCCACTCCGAGGGCCAGCCGGGAAAGCTCGCGGTCGCCGCCACCAAGGCGCTCGCGACGCAGCTCGATCTCTCGCTTGCCTATTCGCCGGGTGTGGCGTTTCCCTGCCTCCACATCGAGAAGAACCCGGCGCTCGCCTATGACCTCACCGCCAAGGGCAATCTGGTGGCGGTGATTTCCAACGGCACTGCGGTGCTGGGGCTCGGCGACCTGGGCGCGCTTGCGGCGAAGCCCGTGATGGAAGGCAAGGCCGTCCTCTTCAAGCGCTTCGCCGGGATCGACGGCTTCGATCTCGAGATCGATACCAAGGACGTCGACCAATTCGTCAACTGCGTGCGCTATCTGCATCCCGCTTTCGGCGGCATCAACCTCGAGGACATCAAGGCGCCGGAGTGCTTCATCATCGAGCAGCGGCTCCGCGAGCTCTTGGATATTCCGGTCTTCCACGACGACCAGCACGGCACCGCCATCATCGCGACCGCGGCGCTCATCAATGCGCTCCACCTCACGGGCCGCGATCTCAAGACCACCAAGCTGGTGGTGAACGGCGCGGGCGCCGCCTCGATTGCCTGCGTCGAGCTCCTCAAGACCATGGGCCTGCCGCACGAGAACGCGCTCCTCTGCGACACCAAGGGTGTGATCTACCAGGGCCGCACCGACGGCATGAACCAGTGGAAATCGGCCCACGCGGTCGAGACCAAGAAGCGCACGCTGGCCCAGGCGCTCGAAGGCGCCGACGTCTTCTTGGGCCTCTCGGTCAAGGGTGCCGTGACACAGGCGATGGTGAAGGCGATGGCGGGGAAGCCGATGATCGCCGCCATGGCCAATCCCGATCCCGAGATCACGCCCGAGGAGGTGAAGGCGGTTCGCTCCGACGCCATCATCTGCACGGGCCGCTCGGACTACCCGAACCAGATCAACAACGTGCTGGGCTTCCCCTATATTTTCCGCGGTGCCCTCGACGTGCGCGCCTCCACCATCAACGACGCCATGAAGATCGCGGCCGCGGAAGCCTTGGCGATGCTGGCGCGCGAGGACGTGCCGGACGAGGTGGCGGCCGCTTATTCCGGTAATCGCCTCAAATACGGATCCGATTACATCGTGCCGACGCCCTTCGATCCGCGTCTCATCTGGGCGGTGCCCTCGGCGGTCGCCAAAGCCGCGATGGAGAGCGGCGTCGCCCGCCGGCCGATCAAGGACATGAACGCCTACCGCACGAGCCTCAAGGGCCGGCTCGATCCGACCGCCGCGAGCCTGCAGCGGATCTTCGACCAGGTGCGCGCCAATCCGAAGCGCGTGGTGTTCGCCGAGGGCGAGGAGGAGAGCGTGATCCGCGCGGCGCTCGCCTTCCGCGCCAACGGCTACGGCACGCCGGTGCTGATCGGGCGCGAGGAGCGCATCCGCGAGACCCTGACCCGGATGGGCCTGCAGGCGCCACCCGACCTTGAGATGCACAATGCGCGGCTCTCGAAGTCCAACAAGGCCTATGCCGATTTCCTCTACGGGCGGCTCCAGCGCAAGGGCGCGCTTCACCGAGATTGCCAGCGCCTGGTGAACCAGGACCGCAACGTCTTCGCGGCCTGCATGGTCGCCTGCGGTGATGCCGATGCGCTCGTCACGGGCGCCACCCGCAACTACTTCGAGGCGGTGGAGCAGGTGAAGCGCGTACTCGGTACCAAGCCGGGCGAGCGCGTCTGCGGCATCGCCATGCTGCTCACCAAAGGCAAGATGGTGTTCATCGCGGACACCACCGCGCACCCCTATCCGAACGCCGAGGAGATCGCGGACATCGCAATGCAATCCGCCGCCAAGGCACGACAGATGGGGCAGGAGCCGCGCGTCGCGCTGCTCTCCTTCTCGAATTTCGGCAATCCGCCGCGCGAGGAGGTGCGCCGCGTGCGCGACGCGGTGACGCTCCTCGACGAGCGCCGTGTCGATTTCGAGTATGATGGCGAGATGAGTGCCGATGTCGCCCTGGATTTCCGGCTCATGCGCGACCGCTATCCGTTCTGCCGGCTGACCGCGCCGGCCAATGTGTTGGTGATGCCCGGCCTCAACTCCGCCAATCTCGCTTCGCAGCTCCTGGAGCAGCTGGGGGGTGGCGTCCATGTCGGGCCGCTGATCATCGGCCTCACCAAGCCGGCGCAGATCGTCGAGATGGGCTCCACGGTCTCGGACCTCGTCAACCTCGCGGCGCTCGCCGCCCACGATGCGATCGCGTGATCGTACCGGAAAACTCGCGCTCTGGGTCATTGCGAGGATTGCATGCGGGTTTGATTCAAATCCGCCGGACGGAATCCGTCGATTCTTGCTCTTCGCTGAAATGGAGTAGAATTGACCTATGCAGCCGATCATTGCACGGCACGTACCCCAGCTGAAGCGTCTGTGCCGGCGGTTCCATGTCCGGCGGCTCGAGCTTTTTGGCTCGGCCGCCAGGGACGACTTTGATCCTGAGCGGTCCGATTTTGACTTTCTGGTGGAGTTCGATCGGCGACACCGGGACGCGCGCTCCCTCAGGACATACTTCCGGCTCAAGGAAGGACTGGAGGCTCTCTTCGGGCGTCCCGTCGATCTCGTCGAGCCGGGCGCAATCCGAAACCCTTATTTGAAAAGAAGCATCAATAGCTCTCGGGAAATCGTCGTTGAGACGTGATCCGAAGAGCCTTCTATGGGACGCGCTGGATGCCGCCAACGCTGTTGCGAGCTTCACGGCGCGGAAGAGCTTTGATGATCTGGAAAACGATGCTCTCCTGCGATCTGCCGTCGAGCGCAAGCTCGAGATAATAGGAGAAGCTCTCTCTCAGCTCGTGCAGCTAGATGCCTCGATGGCGGCAAAGGTTCCCGACCTCCGCGAGATCGTGGCGTTCCGTAACATCCTTGTGCATGGCTACGCGTTCATCGATTACACCCGGGTTTGGGGCGTGATCGAAGCCGACTCGCCGAAACTTGGACGAACCCTCAAGACGCTACTGGGTTCGAACCGCAAAAAGCCCGTCGAAAAGCAAGCGCCGATCTGGAGCGCGGAGGAAGCGATGATTGGCGCGATTGTCGCGGGGAAGCGCGAAACGAGCTTGGCGTATTTCGCACGTTGCCGGTGAGACTTTGAGACGGGCGCCGCCGATCGGTCGTATTCTCCTGGGCTCGCTGCTGCTGACGCTGCCGGCGGCCGTCGTGCTCGCCGTGCTCGCTTGGGCGGGCACGTTGGTGACCGGGACGGCGGCACTCGCGATGGTCGCGATCTATGTCGGCGTGGCACTGCTCTCGGGACCGCTCTTCTCGGGTCTCGCGCAGGTGAAGAGTGCGCTCGAGGCGCTGGCGCAGGGCGCCACCACGCTTCCGGACATCGTGACGCTGAGCCCGACCGCGCGCGAGCTTGGGCGGGACGTCGGCCGCTTCTCCCGCGCACACCGCGAGAGCATCGCCGAGAGCGCGGAGGCGCGGGCGAGCGCCGAGTCGGTGCTATCGGCGCTGCCGGAGCCGCTGCTGCTGATCGACGCGGAGCGCCGCATCGTGAGCGCCAACCCCTCGGCGCTGGACCTGCTGGGGCCGCGGCTTGCGGGCCGCGACCTCGGCGCGGCGCTTCGGGTGCCGGCGGTCCTGGAGGCGACCGACGCCGTGCTGGCGGGCGATGGCGCCCAGACCGTCGAAGTGGATCTCCCGGGCCCGGTCGAGCGTCACCTGAGCGCCCAGGTGGGTCCCCTGAGGCCGCCCACCTCCGAGGGCGCTGCCGCGGTGCTGACGCTCACCGACATCACCGCCAGCAAGCGCAGCGAGCACATGCGGCAGGACTTCGTCGCCAACGCGAGCCACGAGCTCAGGACGCCGCTCGCGACGCTGCTGGGCTTCATCGAGACCATGCGCGGGCCCGCGCGCGATGACGAGGCGGCGCGCGACCGCTTCCTCTCGATCATGGCGGAGCAGGCGAGCCGGATGGCGCGGCTGGTCGACGATCTGCTCTCGCTGTCGCGCATCGAGCTCAATGAGCACCTGGCGCCCCGCGAGCGGGTCGACCTCCGGCGCGTCCTGATGGCGGTCGCCGACAGCCTGGAGCAGCGCGCCGAGAAGCGGCAGATGCGGATCGACGTCAGCCTGCCGGAGGCACTCCCGGAGGTCGTGGGCGATCCCGACGAGCTCGCCCAGGTGTTCCAGAACCTGATCGACAATGCCATCAAGTACGGCCGCTCCGGCACCGCCGTCGAGGTGAGCGCGGCGGACTCGCCCAAGCGGCTCGCAGGCGGGGCGGCGGCCGTGGTTGCGATCCGCGACCACGGTGAGGGCATCCTCACGGAGCATATCCCGCGCCTCACCGAGCGATTCTATCGAGTGGATCCCGCCCGCTCCCGGGAGTTTGGCGGGACAGGTCTGGGCCTCGCTATCGTCAAGCACATCGTCAACCACCACAGGGGTTTGCTCGAGATCGAGAGCGAGCTCGGCGAGGGCTCGGTCTTCGCGGTTCACCTGCCGGTTGCGGAGCTCTCCTAGGTTCAGCGCGTTAAGCGCGGGCTCCGTCACATAAGCGTAACGCAACCGTCATAAGGTCGTCGCCGGCCGGAGACTATCGACGGCGGTGACAGGGCGGGCGGCGTTCTCGGCCGTTCCCAAATGTCCGATCCAACTGGAGGAGAACAGGCTCGTGAAGGCAAAAACCATTCTGATGCTGGGCGCCATGCTGGCCGGACTGGGCACGCTCGGCGGCACTGCCAATGCTGCCGGTCTATCGGGAGCAGGCGGCACTGCGATCTATCCGGTGCTGTCCAAATGGGCGGCGGAATACGATCAGACGGCCCATGTCGCCATCAACTACCAGGCGATCGGATCGGGCGGCGGCATCGCGCAGATCAAGGCGAAGACCGTCGACTTCGGCAACAGCGACAAGCCGCTGACGCCCGAGGAGCTCGACCAGGCGGGCTTGGTGCAATTCCCGCAGGTGATCATCTCGATCACCCCGGTCGTCAACATCGACGGCATCAAGCCCGGTGACCTCGTCCTCGACGGTCCGACGCTTGCCGACATCTATCTCGGCAAGGTCACGGATTGGGACGATCCCGCGATCAAGAAGCTCAATCCCTCGGCCAAGCTGCCGAGCGCCAAGATCACGACCGTCCATCGCTCGGACGGCTCGGGCACGACCTTCAATTTCACGGACTACCTCGGCAAGGTGAGCCCGGAGTGGAAGCAGAAGGTGGGCTCCGACACCTCGGTCTCCTGGCCGACTGGCGTCGGCGGCAAGGGCAATGCCGGCGTCGCGCAGTACGTCAACCAGGTGAAGGGCGCGATCGGCTACGTCGAGTACGCCTACGTGATCGAGAACAAGATGACCTACACCAAGTTGGTCAATAAGAGTGGCAAGACGCTCGATCCCACCATGGACGCCTTCCAGGCGGCCGCGGCGAATGCCGACTTCACCAAGGTCAAGAACTTCTACCTGATTCTGACCGATCAGCCCGGCGACAAGAGCTGGCCGATCACGGCCGCGACCTACATGCTCATGCGGAAGGACTATCCCGCCGAGCGGAACCAGGCCGTGCTCAAGTTCCTGGACTGGTGCCTCAAGAACGGCCAGAAGCAGGCCGAGGCGCTCGCCTACGTCCCGATGCCCGAGAGCGTCGTCAAGCAGATCGAGGGCGCCTGGACGCAGCAGCTCGCCGACGGCGGCAAGTCGATCTGGCCGACGAACTGAGGCACGGGTCATCGGTATCATTCGACCTCTCGACCAATCGCAGGGCGTGTCGGAAGCGGCACGCCCTGCTCTTTCTGAAAGAGTCCGCACGTGGTGAGCGCTGCCATAGGCGAATCCGGCGGTGAGGCGCGGCAGAACTCCATGGACGTGGCGTTCCGCGCCGCTACCTGGTTCTTCGCATTCTTCGTCCTGGTCCTCCTGTTCGGCATCGTGGCGGCGCTGGTCGCGGGTTCCGTGCCGGCGTTCCAGGCTTTCGGCTGGAATTTCCTCATCGACAGCACCTGGGACCCCGTCAAGAAGATCTTCGGCGCGTTCCCTCTGATCTACGGGACGCTGATCACCTCGGCGATCGCCATGCTGATCGGCGTACCCCTCGCGTTCGGGGTCGCGGTCTTCATCACCGAGCTCTGCCCGCCCTGGCTCAAGCGTCCGATCGGCACGCTGATTGAGCTGCTGGCGGCGATCCCAAGCATCATCTACGGCATTTGGGGTCTCTTTGTTTTCGCGCCGATGCTCCAGAGCACGGTGCAGCCGATCTTGATCAACAGCCTCGGCAGGCTGCCCGGGATCGGTGCCCTCTTCGCGGGCCCGCCGCTCGGGATCGGCATGCTCACCGCCGGCATCATCCTTGCGATCATGGTGCTCCCGTTCATTGCCTCCGTTTTCCGCGACGTATTCGAGACCGTTCCGACGGTCCTCAAGGAGTCCGCTTACGGCATCGGCGCCACCACTGCCGAAGTGGTCTGGAATATCGTCCTGCCGAGCACGCGCGCCGGTGTCATCGGCGGCATCATGCTGGGGCTTGGGCGCGCCTTGGGCGAAACCATGGCGGTCACCTTCGTGATCGGGAACGCGCACATCGCGGCGGTGTCGCTCTTCTCCGCGGGCACCACCATCTCAGCGACCCTTGCCAACGAATTCAGCGAGGCCGATAGCGATCTCTACGTGTCGGTGCTGTTGGCGAGCGCCTTCGTCCTCTCGGCGATGACATTGGTGGTCCTTGCGGCGGCCAAATTCATGCTCGTGCGCATGCAGCGCCAGGCGGGAAGCTGACGCCTATGAGCCCTTATGCGCGTCGCCGCGCCATTAACACCATCGTCCTGAGCCTCTCCTTCGCCGCCACGGCCGTCGCACTGATCTGGCTCGCGGCGATCCTGTGGACCCTGCTGCAGAACGGGATCGCTGCGATCAACATCGATCTTTTCACGGCGAGCACGCCCGCACCCGGCACTCCCGGCGGCGGCCTGCTGAACGCGCTCTACGGCACCTTCGTCATGACGCTGGTAGGCACGCTGGTCGGCGCCCCCGTCGGCATCCTCGCGGCGACCTTCCTCGCGGAATTCGGCCGCGGCAATCCGCTGGCGCCGGCGGTCCGCTTCATCAACGACATGCTCTTGAGCGCGCCGTCGATCATCGTCGGCATCTTCGTCTATATCGTGATGGTGCGGACGATGGGCCACTTCTCGGCCTGGGCGGGCGCCGCCGCGCTCGCGGTCATCGTCATTCCCGTCGTGGTGCGCACCACCGAGGACATGCTCAATCTGGTGCCCGCGAGCCTGCGCGAGGCGGCCTTCGCGCTGGGCACGCCCAAGTGGAAGGTGATCGTCATGATCACCTACCGCGCGGCGCTCCAGGGTATGCTGACCGGCGTCATGCTGGCGGTGGCGCGGGTCTCCGGCGAGACCGCGCCGCTGCTCTTCACCTCGGTCAACAATCAGTTCTGGAGCGTCAACATGAACGACTGGATGGCCAATCTGCCGGTCGTCATCTTCCAGTTCGCGATGAGCCCCTATCAGGATTGGCAGCGCCTTGCCTGGGGCGGCGCCCTCATCATCACGGTCGCGATCCTCGTCCTCAACATCACCGCGCGTCTCCTCGCCAATCTCAAGAGTTTCAGCCGATGAGCCAGGAAACCTCAATCACGCCCGCTGGAAAGGTGCAGCCGATCCCTCCTACCCACGCCGTCCCGAGAAAGACGATTGTGATGGACCCATCGCAGACCGCGCGCGGCCCGGCGCCGGACCACGGCCCCGCTTCTGCGGCCGTGGTGACGCCCGCGCCCGCCGAGAAGATCGCAATCCGCGATCTGCGCTTCTATTACAAGAATTTCGAGGCGCTCAAGGGCATCAACCTGTCGCTCTACGACAAGCGGGTGACCGCCTTCATCGGCCCCTCGGGCTGCGGCAAGTCGACCCTGCTGCGCGTCATGAATCGCATCTTTCAGCTTTATCCGGAGCAGCGCGCCACCGGTGAGGTTCTGGTCGACGGCCAGAACATCCTCGACCCGAAGATCGACCTCAACCTGCTCCGCGCCAAGATCGGCATGGTGTTCCAGAAGCCCACACCCTTTCCGATGTCGATCCACGACAATATTGCTTTCGGCATCAAGCTCTACGAGAAGCTGCCGCCGTCCGAGCTCGATGCGCGCGTCGAATCGGCGCTCCGCCGGGCGGCGCTCTGGAACGAGGTCAAGGACAAGCTGCGACAGAGCGGGCTCAGCCTCTCCGGCGGCCAGCAGCAGCGCCTTTGCATCGCGCGCGCGATCGCGGTCAAGCCCGAGATCCTCCTGCTCGACGAGCCGGCCTCGGCGCTCGATCCGATCTCGACGCAGCACATCGAGGAGCTGATCGACGAGCTCAAGACCGACTACTGCATCGTGATCGTCACCCATAACATGCAGCAGGCGGCGCGGAGCTCCGACTTCACCGCCTTCATGTACCTGGGCGAGCTCGTGGAGTTCGATCAGACCGAGCTGATCTTCACGCATCCCAAGAACAAACGAACCGAGGACTACATCACCGGCCGCTTCGGCTGATCGAGGGCAGAACGCATATGGTCTCCGAACACATCATCAAGAGCTATGACGAGGAGCTGCGCCGGCTCGACAATACGATCACCCAGATGGGCGGTCTCGCCGAGACTCAGCTCGCGAGCGCGATCGAGGCGTTGATCAAGCGCGACAGCCGGCTCGCCGCCGACGTGGTCGAGGCCGACGCACGGGTCGATCAGCTCGAGCACGACATCGAGGGCATGGCGGTGCGGCTCCTGGCACTGCGCCAGCCCATGGCGGTGGATCTCCGCCAGATCCTCGCCGCGCTCAAGACCGCGAGCGACCTCGAGCGCATCGCCGACTATGCGACCAACGTCGCCAAGCGCTCGATCGTCCTCAACCAGACACCGCCAGTGAAGCCGGCCTTCTCAATCCCGCGCATGGGCCGCCTCGCGCAGGGTATGATCAAGGACGTGCTGGATTCCTATGTCGAGCGCGACGCCGACAAGGCGCTGGTGGTCTGGGCGCGCGACGAGGAGCTCGACGAGATGTATACGAGCCTCTTCCGCGAGCTCCTCACCTACATGATCGAGGATGCCCGCAACATCACGGCCTGCACGCATCTGCTCTTCATGGCGAAGAACATCGAGCGGATCGGCGATCACGCGACCAACATCGCCGAGACGCTCTACTTCATGGTGCATGGCACGCCGCTCGCGATGTCGCGGCCGAAGCGCGACCGCACCACCTTGGCCGCGGCACCGCTCGCGGGCGAGGCCAACGGCAAGGACAGCGACCACCCGGAGGGTGGCCAGCAATGAATCCGCTCATCCTCGTGGTCGAGGACGAGCCCGCGCTCGCGACGCTGCTGCGCTACAACCTCGAGAAGGAGGGCTTCTCGGTCGCCGAGGCACACGACGGCGAGGAGGCGCTGCTGCAGCTCTCCGAGCGCACGCCCGACGCTGTCCTGCTCGACTGGATGTTGCCGCAGGTGTCAGGCCTCGAGATTTGCCGCCGGATCCGCCGCACGCCGCAGTGGCGCTCGCTTCCCGTGATCATGCTCACGGCGAAAGGCGAGGAGGCGGACCGCGTGCGCGGCCTCGAGGGTGGCGCTGACGACTACGTGGTGAAGCCCTTCGGCGTCACCGAGCTGGTGGCGCGCCTCAAGGCGGTGCTGCGCCGCGCGCGGCCGACCGCCGGCGCCGAGACTCTGCGCTATGCCGACCTGGTGATGGACCTGGCGAGCCACCGCGTCACCCGTAACGGCGATTCCGTGCATCTGGGCCCGACGGAGTTCCGGCTGCTGCGGGTGCTGCTGGAGCGGCCGGGCCGCGTCTTCTCGCGCGAGCAGCTCCTCGACGCCGTCTGGGGCCGCGAGTCCGAGATCGAGCCGCGCACCGTCGACGTGCACATCCGCCGCCTGCGTAAGGCCCTCAACGAGGACGGCCGCCGCGACCTGATCCGAACCGTCCGCGCCGCGGGCTACGCGGTGGATCAGACGGGGCGCTAATCCGCTACCCGTCTTACTTGTATGCGTCCGGATTTCCCGGCAGGCTCGCTCTGCGAGCAGCACTTTGTCGGGGCGCGGGGAATGTCGAGCCAGCAACCTACTGTCGTCAAGGTCCCGCTCTGGCGCACGTTGCGCGAGGCGATCCGCCAGGTTCTAGGTGACCTGAAGGCGGTGGGGCGAACCGGATGGCGGCCGTTCGTGATCCTAGCAATCTTCGGCGTGATTTCGCAATTCACGCTTGTTGATCGTCTCGGCGCGCCGATCGGTGTGGGCAATCTTCAGCCGCCACCGCTATTCGTGCTGTTCGGGTTTGTCGCGCTGCTTCTCCAGGCGCTTTGCTACAACGGGTTCATGGTGAGCTGGTATCGCCATATCCTGAAAGCGAGCGAGAACGTTGAAAGCGGTCGCGGATATTGGGCGGCGTTCTGGCGCCTGCTCGGCTACTACGCTCTATTCATAGTCGGCTTCTTTGTCTTCATAGTCATCCTGTCATTCGTTGGCGGCGTCGTCTTCGCGGTTTCTGGCGTGATCGGCGGCGCTGGCCGTTTGCCGGGAATTCACGCAGTGCTGGTTGGAGCTATCAGTATCGCGGGAGCTTTCTTTGCGTGCCTCTGCTTCATGCGCATGTCGCTCGTGTTTCCGGCGGCAGCGTATGGCAGGTCCCTGGGTTTCCGTCTGGCTTGGCGAAGAATGCGCGGCAACACTTGGCGGCTCATCATTGTGCTGTTTCTGGTAACGATCGTCTGGCTCGTGATCGAGTTCGTTCCCAGTCTCATGTACAACCGGGCCGCCATGGAGGCTGTCCTCTCGGGTAGTATGCCTCAAATCGCGCACCTCCCCGCGCCAGTGTCGATCGCGATTAGCTTGGTCAGTCAGTTCGCTCTTTTCCTGTACTTCGCAATCTGCTGCTCGATCGTCGCTGCCTTCTACCGCGAGCTCGTGCTGAGCCCGGGCGATGTGGCCGAAGTCTTCGCGTGAGGGACCGCGCTGCAGGGTTGCCGCGCGTCGAAGGACGCACCGCCACCAATCCCCCGCTACCGCGGGCTCGTCTCGTAAGGTGAGGGCTGGCGGTAGGAGGGCGGCGGGACCGGGGGCAGGGGGCGCGGGCTCGGGCTGGCACCGAAGAGGCGCTCGAGCCAGCTTGGTCCCGAGGGCGCGCGCTGCGCCACCACCGGTGTGGGCGTGATCGTAGCGCCCACGAGCGCTGGTGCCGAATAGAGCGGCTTCACCGGCTGGCCCTTCTCCGCCTCCACCATGAAGGCGTGCCAGGTGCGCGCCGGCAGCGTGCCGCCGGTCACGTTCTTCATGGGCGTGTTGTCGTCGTTGCCGAGCCAGACGCCGCAGACCAGATCCGCCGAATAGCCCTCGAACCAGGCGTCGCGGTACTCCTGCGTCGTGCCGGTCTTGCCGGCAATGGGGCGGCCGATCTGCGCGCTCCGTCCCGTGCCGCGCTCGACCACGCCCGTCAGCAGCCCCGTCATCTCCGCGGCGATCCCGGGCTCGATCACGCGGCCGGGGCCGGAGCCCGAGCGGTGGTAGATGACCGTGCCGTCCTTGTCCTTGATCTCGGCAATGCCATAGGGCCAGGCGCCGTCGCCGCCGCTCGCGAAGGCGGCATAGGCGCCGGTCAGCTCCATCAGCGAGACCTCGGCTGTGCCGAGCGCCAGGCTGATGTCGCGATTCAGTTCGCTGGTGATGCCGAGGCGGTGGGCGGTCGCGACCACCGCATCGACGCCGACTCGCTCCTCCACCTGGATCACCACGGAGTTGAGCGAGTGCGCGACGGCATCGGCCATGCTCACGTCGCCCATGTACTTGTTGCCATAGTTGTGCGGCGCGTAGTTGCCGATCTTGATCGGCGCGTCGACGAAGCGGTCCTGCGGCGTGAGCCCGTGCTCGAGCGCGGCCAGGTAAACGAAGGGCTTGAAGGAGGAGCCCGGCTGGCGGAGCGCCTGGGTCGCGCGGTTGAACTGGCTGTCGACGTAGTCGCGGCCGCCCACGAGCGCGCGCACCGCGCCATCGGATGACATGGCGACGAGCGCGCCCTGGGTAACCTCGAATTTGTCGCCGTCCTGCGCGAGGGTCTGGTCGACCGCGCGCTCGGCGGCGTCCTGCAGCTTCGGATCGAGGGTCGAGACCACCGTCAGGTCGCGGTTGCCGAGGCCGGTGAAGCTCCCGACCTGCTCCGCGATCCAGTCCGCGAAATAGCGGCTCCCGGCGCGCGTCGGCACCACGCGGGCGAGCTGGCTCTTCTGGCTCTCGGCGGCCGCCATCTGCGTGTCGTTGATGAAGCCTGCGGCCACCATGTTCTCGAGCACTTGGTGCGCGCGCGAGGCCGCACGGTCGCGATCGCCTGCCGGGCTGAACTTCGAGGGCGCGCGCAAGAGGCCCGCGATCACCGCCGCCTCGTAGAGCGTCACGTCCCGTGCGGATCTGTTGAAATAGCGCCGTGCCGCCGCATCGACGCCATAGGTGCCGGCGCCGAGATAGACGCGGTTCAGATAGATCTCGAGGAGCTGGTCCTTGGTGAAGCGATGCTCGAGCCAGAGCGCCAGCAGCATTTCCTGGATCTTGCGATGGAAGGTGCGCTCGGGCTTCAGGAACAGGTTCTTTGCGAGCTGCTGGGTGATGGTGCTGCCGCCCTGCACCACATGGCCTGCCCGGAGGTTCGCCACCATGGCGCGCGCGAGCCCGATGGGATCGAGGCCGAAATGCGAATAGAACCGCCGGTCCTCGGTCGCGATCACCGCCTGGGGCAGGTACTTCGACATTTGCTTGATGCTAACCGCCTCGCCGAAGAGGTCGCCATAGGTCGCGATCAGCGATCCATCGATCGCAACCACGGTGATGCTTGGCCGCCGCTCCGCCACCGTGAGGTCGCCGGTGCTCGGAAGCGTCAGCGCGAAGTAGCCGATCATCAGCGCCAGCAGCACGACGCCCCAGAGGCCTGCGATCAGCCCGCCGCGCAGGATGAGGCGGGGGATCGAGCGGGTCGTCTTCTGCTTGGGGGACCGCGGCTTGCGCTCACGCGGCTCGGGCGCCGGTTTGCGCGGGCGGTCGTCGGGGTCGACGTGAAGGTGCCTGGGCATGGGAAATGAACGCCGCGCTTCTATCACAGTTGCGCGCGGCGTGGCAGGGGCAACCACGTCACGGCCGTCGCGCCCGGCGCCTTAGAAATGCCATAGTCGGTCCCGGGCAACCCCTCATTAATTCCATGATCCCGGCGCTCATCGTCTTCCTCTGCACCTATGCCGTGGTGGCGCTCGGCCGGCTTCCGGGCCTCCGGGTCGACCGGGCCGGGGCCGCTCTCATCGGGGCGAGCCTGATGGTGGGCTTTGGCGCGCTCAGCCTCGAGGAGGCCTACCGCGCGATCGACCTCAACACGATCGTGCTGCTGATCGGCATGATGATCCTGGTGGCGAACCTGAAGCTCGCGGGCTTCTTCGCGCTAGCGGCGCGCTGGGTCTCCGAGCACGCCCGGCACCCGCTGAGCCTGCTCGCGGGCGTGATCCTGGTCTCGGGCGCGCTCTCGGCCTTCCTGGTCAACGACACCGTCTGTCTCATGTTGACGCCGCTGGTGGCGGAGCTCGCGCTCAGCCTCCGCCGCAATGCTGTGCCCTACCTGCTGGGCCTCGCCATGGCCTCCAACATCGGCAGCAGCGCCACCATCACCGGCAACCCCCAGAACATCCTGATCGGCAGCTTCTCCGGCATTCCCTATGTGCAGTTCGCGGGTGCGCTGGCGCCGGTGGCGGCGATCGGGCTCGTGATCCTCTTCGCACTGGTCATCGTGATGTTTCCCCGGGAGTTCCTGGTGCGGGCCCGCTTCGAGGTGCCGACCGCGCGCTTGCGCGTGCACTCAGTGCTGCTCGTCAAGGCCGTGATCGCGGCGCTCGGCATGATTGCCGCATTCTTCTGGGGCGTGCCGCCGGCGGAGGTCGCGATCATCGGCGGCGCGCTCCTGCTGCTGACGCGTCGGCTCAAGCCGGAGCGGGTCTATCGCGAGATCGACTGGGCGCTCCTCCTGCTGTTCGCCGGCCTCTTCGTGGTGGTGCGCGGCATGGAGCAGGCGCTGCTGACGCCCGAGGTGCTGCGCGCCGCGGAGCATTTGGCGCTCGACGAGCCTGCGGTGCTCGCGCTCACGGGTGCGGCACTCTCCAACATCGTGAGCAACGTGCCGGCCGTCCTGGTGCTGAAGCCCTTCGTGGCGGCGCTCGCGCACCCCAGCCGCGCCTGGCTCGTGCTCGCGATGGCCTCGACGCTCGCGGGCAACCTCACCATCGTGGGATCGATCGCGAACCTGATCGTGGTCGAGCGGGCACGGCGCCAGCGCGTCGAGATCGATTTCTGGACCTACCTCAAGCTGGGGGTACCGGTGACGCTCATCACCATCGCGATCGGCGTCTGGTGGATGCGGTAGAGCGTCACGTCAGCACCTTCCCCAGCCGCACGCGGTCGGCGCTGCAACCGTCGATCACGACGTAGTCCCGCGCCAGCGCTTCCCGCTGGAACCCCGCGGCCTCCGCGAAGGCGAGGCCGCGCAGGTTGTGCGCTTGAATCGCGCCGCTGAGGCGCCGGGCGCCGCGCTCGCGCGCCCAGGCCTCGAGCCTTACCCAGAGGCGGCGACCGATACCGAGACCCCAGGCTTCCCGGAGCACGTTCACGTTGACGAACCCGTCATGGCGCGAGCGCGACCAAGGGTCGAACCCGGCGCCGGCATGGCCCAGCATGCGCTCGCGATCGCCCGCACCCGCGAAGGCGCCGAGCACAATGTGCCGAGGATTCCGGGCGCCCCCGGCGATCTCCTTCTCGATCTGCGCTACCGGCGCCTGCTCGTGCGTCTGCTTGATGTAGATGGGCGCGTCGCGGAGCAGCATGCTCTCGCAAGCCCGAACGCGGGCGGCGTCAGCGGCCGCGAGCGGGCGGATCGCGACCTCGCCGATGGTCGCGCGCGCCACCGGCGGCTCGAACGCAAGCGGCTCCCAGCGCGGCTCGCGCGCCGGTACCAGCGGCTTTCCCATCCAGTAATGGTCGTGCCAGACGCCGTCGATCCGCGAGGCGTCGGGCACGCGGCCCTCGATCTCGAAACCTTGGCCGCGATAGAGCGCGAGTGCCCGCGGGTTTGCGACGTCGACCCGGAGCTCCAGGCGCCGCGCGTTCCGTGCGCGGGCCCAGGCCTCGGTCGCCTCGAAGAGCCGCCGGCCGATGCCGCGGCCGCGGTGCGCCGTGCGCATGCCGATGTGCGCGACATAGAGGATGCCGCGCACCCGCGCGAAGTTGCCGGGGAAGGCGCCGAGGAAGCCCACGATCTCGCTGCCCTCGAGCGCGATGAAATAGACGCCGGTGCCGCGCGCGCGCATCTCGCCAAGACCTTGCTCGGGTTGCTCGGCCCACGTCGGGCGATCCTCGGCCGTGCCGAGGAACTCGGTCTCCTCGTTGATGATCATGATCACA
>DATEGF010000212.1:0-2257 GCA_035280245.1 Allostellaceae bacterium | reverse complement strand
CGGTTACGTGGCGCTGCAGCTCGGCTCCGGTACCCGCAAACCCAAGAACCTGACCAAGGCGGACCGCGGCCATTTCGCCGTCGCCAAGGTCGAGCCCAAGCGCAAGCTCGCCGAGTTCCGGGTGGAGGAGGGCGATCTGATCCCGGTCGGTGCCGAGATCACCGCCGACCACTTCGTCGTGGGCCAATTCGTCGATGTGACCGGGACCTCGATCGGCAAGGGCTTTGCGGGTGGCATGAAGCGCTGGAATTTCGGCGGGCTGCGCGCCTCGCACGGCGTGTCGATCTCGCATCGCTCGATCGGCTCCACCGGCGGCCGTCAGGATCCCGGCAAGACCTTCAAGAACAAGAAAATGCCGGGTCACATGGGAGTCGAGCGCGTCACCACGCTCAATCTCAAGGTGGTGCAGACCGACGTCGAGCGCGGCCTCATCCTGGTCGAGGGCGCGGTGCCGGGCGCCAAGGGCGGCTGGATCACGCTGCGCGACGCGGTGAAGAAGAAGCTGCCGAAGGACGCTCCCAAGCCCGGCAAGTTCCGCCTGCCGGAGGCGGCAGCCTCCGAGGCCAAAGCCGAGGCCACGCCCGCCGAAGAAGGCAAAGCCGCCGACAAGGAGGGCGCCTGACATGGAACTCAAGATCGTGTCGCTCGACGGCAAGGCGGCGGGTTCGATCGAACTGCCGGACGCGATCTTCGGCCTCGAGCCGAGGGCGGACATCCTGCATCGCTGCGTGCGCTGGCAGCTCGCCAAGCGTCAGCGCGGCACGCACGACGTCAAGAATCGCAGCGAGATCAATCGCACCGGCAAGAAGATGTACCGGCAGAAGGGCACCGGCTCCGCACGCCACGGTCCCGCGCGGGTCAATCTCTTCCGCGGCGGCGGCCGTTCGTTCGGGCCCACGCCGCGCAGCCACGCGATCGATCTTCCGAAGAAGGTGCGCGCGCTCGCGCTCAAGCACGCGTTGTCCGCCAAGGCAAAGGACGGCGGCATCATCGTGCTCGAGAAGGCGACCATGAAGGATGGCAAGACCAGCGCACTGCAAAAGAGCTTCGCCAAGCTCGGGCTCACCAGCGCGCTCATCATCGACGGCGCTGAGCTCGAAGCGAATTTCGTCCTCGCCGCGCGCAATATCCCGAACATCGACGTGCTCCCGGTGCAGGGCATCAACGTCTACGACATCCTGCGGCGGCCGACATTGGTGCTGACCAAGTCGGCGCTGGAAGCGTTGGAGGCGCGCTTCAAATGAGCACCATCGATCCGCGCCATTATGACGTGATCATCTCGCCGGTCATCACCGAGAAGGCGACGCTCGCCTCGGAGCGCAACCAGGTGATGTTCAAGGTCGCCAGGCATGCGACCAAGCCGCAGATCAAGGAGGCGGTCGAGAAGCTGTTCGACGTCAAGGTCAAGAGCGTCAACACCCATGTCCGCAAGGGCAAGATCAAAGCCTTCAAGGGAACGATCGGCGAGCAGTCGCAGGTCAAACGCGCGATCGTGACCCTCGAAGAGGGCCACAAGATCGACGTGACGACGGGCCTGTAAGGAGCGCGCGAAATGGCACTCAAGTCCTACAATCCCGTCACGCCGAGCCAGCGCCAGCTGGTCTTGGTCGATCGCTCCGGCCTCCATCACGGCGCGCCGGTGAAGAAGCTGACCGAGGGCAGGAATTCGAGCGGCGGGCGCAATAACAGCGGCCGCATCACCGTGCGTTTCCGCGGCGGCGGCCACAAGAAGGCCTACCGCAAGATCGATTTCAAGCGCCGCAAATTCGACGTGCCGGCCAAGGTCGAGCGCATCGAATACGACCCCAACCGCACCGGTTTCATCGCGCTGATCAAGTACGAGGACGGCGAGTTCTCCTACATCTTGGCGCCGCAGCGGCTCGCACAGGGCGACACGGTCGTCTCCGGCGAGCACGTGGACGTGAAGCCGGGCAACGCCATGCCGGTCAGCAGCATCCCGATCGGCACCATCGTGCACAATGTCGAGATCAAGATCGGCAAGGGCGGGCAGATCGCGCGCTCGGCCGGCACCTATGCCCAGATCGTCGGCCGCGACGGCGAATACGTGATCTTGCGTCTCAACTCGGCCGAGCAGCGCTTGGTGCATGGCCGCTGCATGGCGACCATCGGCGCGGTGTCGAACCCCGACAATATGAACGTTTCGATCGGCAAGGCCGGACGCAAGCGCTGGATGGGGCGCATGCCGCACAATCGCGGCGTATCGATGAACCCGATCGACCATCCGCACGGCGGCGGC
>DATEGF010000211.1:0-4710 GCA_035280245.1 Allostellaceae bacterium | reverse complement strand
CCCTTGCCTGGACGCTCGCATTCCTAACCATGGGTGCCGGCTCCGCCGCCGGCCTGATTGCGATCCGGAAGCTCTGACGAAGCGCTATTGAGCTTACGCTTTCGCCCGCGGGTGAGCGCGATCATAGACCGCGAGCAGGCGCTCGGCGTCGACGGCGGTGTAGCGCTGCGTGGTGGAAAGGCTGGCGTGACCGAGCAGCTCCTGGATGCTGCGGAGGTCGCCGCCCCCCGCCAGCAGATGCGTCGCGAAGCTGTGGCGGAGCGCGTGAGGTGTCGCGGTCTCGGGCAGGCCCAGGAGTGCGCGCAGCCGCTGCATCTGCCGCTGCACCAGGCGTGGATTGAGCGGCCCGCCGCGTACGCCCACGAAAAGCGGGCCCTTGGCCGGCAACGGGTGCGGACAGAGTTCCAGATACTCGGTGATCGCCTCGCTCACCGCGGGCAGTACCGGCACGAGCCGTGTCTTCCGACCCTTGCCGGTGATGCTCAGCATACCCGGCTTCACCGGTGCTTCGGCGCGCGTGAGTCCGAGCGCCTCGGCAAGGCGGAGGCCGCAGCCATAGAGCAGCGTCAGGATCGCAAGATCCCGCTTGCCGATCCACGGCGCCTCCGCGAGCTCGACGACGCGCGTGAGCGCGAGGCCCGCATCCTCGGCGCTGAGCGGCTTCGGCACCGATTTCGGCAGCTTGGGCGTGCGGACCGCGGCGAGCGCCGCGTTCTTCGCGAGGCCGCGCCGGTCGAGGAAGCGGAAAAAGCCGCGCAGGGTCGAGAGCGCGCGGGCGCTGGAGCTGCGCTCGATCCCCTCTTGCGCGCGCGCAGCGAGATAGGCGCGGAAATCGGCGGGGCCGAGCGCTTCGAGCGCGGCGAGGCTCGGGAGCGCCCCCAGATGCTCACGGAGAAAATCGAGGAAGCCCGCGAGGTCGCGGCCATAACCCAGCGCCGTGTGCCGCGAGGCCCGGCGCTCGTG
Organism: Allostellaceae bacterium; assembly: GCA_035280245.1. Lineage (GTDB taxonomy): Bacteria > Pseudomonadota > Alphaproteobacteria > ATCC43930 > CGMCC-115725 > DASZHJ01. The sequence continues at coordinate 3,747 of DATEGF010000211.1, read as the reverse complement.
CTCGAGCCAGCTTTGCCAATCGGAGATGGCGGCTGAGAGGTCGCCGGCGGCAGCGAAGCGGGTGAGCGGGATGGCGGATCGGCGCGAGGATGCCGCGCGCCGCGTCACGGCGGCAGGTCGAGCCATCCCGCGATGACGACGGCAAGGCTCTTGGCGAGGAAACCCAGGAGCTCGGTGCCCTGTCCTGAATGGAACTTGCCAGTGCGGCGTGAGCCGATGGCGAGCAGGCCCGCGGGCGCCTGCGGACTGACCTTGAGGCGCAGCAGCGCCGACGAGCGCACCAGCCCCGCACCGCCGCCGAACACGGCCGGATCGCCTTGGCTATCGCCGCGCAGCACCACGTCGCGATCGGGCCCGAAGATGGTCTCCACCGCGCCGCGCTCGAGGAGCTGCACGCCCCGAACCGAGAGATGGGTCTCGCCGCAGGAGACCGACTCGACCGCCAGCGTGATCACATCGGCGTCCAGCAGCACCGCGAAATCCGTGGTCACGATCTGGATCAGGTGCTCGAAGCTCGGCGCCGCCAGGAGCGCCAGCACGGCCTGATGGATGCGCGCCTGGCTCGCGAGATTGGCGCGGCTCGTGGTGATCAGCGCGCGGTGCTGGTTCTTGAGCCGGGCCACCTCGGTCTGCAGCCGCTGCAGCACGAATTGCTGCATGTCGATGACACCGTCGCCGCGCTGCTGCGCCGGTGGCGTCAGCACATCGAGGAGATCCGGGTGGTCTGCGAGGAACGTCGGGTGCTGCCGCAGATAAGTCGCGACCTCGACCGGCCCGATCTCCGGAAGGCCCGTATGCTTTCGTGCCGCCGGCAGGATCGATGTGTCCTTGGGCCGGTCCAAGCGCTACTCCGCCGCTTGCTTCTTCGTTTCGCCCAGGATCGACTGGCCGGTCTTGGCCCAATCCGCGAGGAAGGCCTGCAGGCCTTTGTCGGTCAGGGGATGCGCGAACATCTGACGGAGCACCGCGGGCGGGATGGTGGCGACATGCGCGCCGAGCTTGCCCGCTTCCACGACGTGGAGCGGATTGCGCACGGAGGCCACGAGAACCTCGGTCTTGAAGCTCGGATATTGCCGGTAGATTGCGACGATCTCGGCGATGAGGTCCATGCCGGTGGCGCCGATGTCGTCGAGCCGGCCGATGAACGGCGACACGAAAGTAGCGCCCGCTTTCGCGGCGAGCATCGCTTGCGCCGCCGAGAAGCAGAGTGTCACGTTCACCATGGTGCCCTCCGAGGAGAGCGCCTTGCAGGCCTTGAGACCGTTCGGTGTCAACGGAACCTTGACCGTGACATTCTTCGCGATCTTCGCGAGCTTGCGGCCCTCGGCCAGCATGGTCTCGGTATCGGTCGCGGTGACTTCCGCGCTCACCGGGCCGGGCACCACGGTGCAGATCTCGCGCACGACCTCGAGAAAGTTGCGGCCACTCTTGGCGACCAAGGATGGATTCGTTGTCACGCCATCGACCAAGCCCGTCGCGGCGAGATCGCGGATCTCGGCGAGGTCAGCGGTATCGATGAAGAATTTCATGCGTCGTCACGTCCTTCCGCGATGCCTGTGATACTAGCGTCGACTCCGCACCGGCGCTCGCTGGAACGGTCCACCGTTTCCGACTAAGAGTCTAGCCCATGTCCGAGCGCCACGCCAGTTCCGACGCCGCTCTGACGACGAGATCGGAGCTCGCGCGTCGTGTGTCAGTCTTGTTGCCGCTTCCGCTCGGCGGCGCCTACGACTACCGCTTGCCCGATGAGATGGCGGTGGTGCCCGGCGACTTCGTCACCGTGCCGCTCGGCACGCGCGAAGTCATCGGCGTGGTCTGGGATTCCGAGCTCGGCGACGTCGCCGACGCGAAACTCAAGCCGATCGTCGAGAAGCTCGATGCGCCCCCGCTCACCGCGGAGCTCCGCCGCTTCGTTGAGTGGGTCGCGCAGTATACGGTGACGCCGCTCGGCGCGGTGCTGCGCATGGCCATGAGTGTGCCCGACGCGCTGACGCCGCCGCGACCCATGCTCGCCTGGGCAATCAGTGACAGCGGACGCGCGGCGCTCGGGGCAGGCGATGCGCGCGAGCTAACGCCGACGCGGCGGCGCCTCCTTGAGGCGGCGCGCGATGCGCCGCCGATGTCGGCGAAGGAGCTCGCGCGACTCGGCGGCTGTGGCACTGGCGTGCTCTCGGGATTGGAGCGGGTGGGCTGGCTCGAGAAGGTGATGGTCCCGGCGCGACTCGACGCCGAGCCGCCTGATTGGCACCACCCTGGGCCGCTGCTCTCGCCGGAGCAGGCCGCCGCCGCCGATGCGCTGGTGGCCGCGGTCAAACGGGCCGACTTCGCGGTGACGCTCGTCGACGGCGTCACCGGCTCCGGCAAGACCGAGGTCTATTTCCAGGCGATCGCGGCAGCGCTCGAGGCCGGGAGACAGGCGCTGGTGCTGCTGCCGGAGATCGCGCTCGGCGTGCAGTTTCTCGACCGCTTCGCGCGCCGCTTCGGCGTACGGCCGGCGGAATGGCATTCGGACCTGACGCAGGCGGAGCGGCGTCACACCTGGCGCGGCGTCGCCGAGGGACGTATCCCCGTGGTAGTCGGCGCGCGCTCGGCGCTCTTTCTGCCGTTCCCGCGTCTCGGCCTCATCGTGATCGACGAGGAGCACGACCTCTCCTACAAGCAGGAGGACGGCGTCATCTATCACGCCCGCGACATGGGCGTGGTGCGGGGCTCGCTCTCGCGGCTACCGGTCGTGCTGGTCTCCGCGACGCCCTCTCTCGAGACCGTGGTGAACGTGGAGCAGGGGCGTTATCGGCGCCTCCACCTGCCGGAGCGGCACGCCGGCGCCGCGATGCCCGAGGTGCATGTGATCGACATGCGCCGCCAGAGGCTGGAGCGGCAGCGCTTCCTCGCGGCGCCGCTGGTCGCGGCGCTCGACGCGACCCTGCAGGCTGGCGAGCAGGCGATGCTGTTCCTGAACCGGCGCGGCTACGCCCCGCTCACGCTCTGCCGCAACTGCGGCCATCGCTTCCAGTGCTCGAATTGCACGGCTTGGCTGGTCGAGCACCGCTTCGTGCGCGAGTTGCAGTGCCATCACTGCGGGCATCTCGAGAAGATGCCGGGCTTCTGCCCCGCCTGCGGCGCCGCCGGCACGCTCGCGGCCTGCGGACCCGGCGTCGAGCGACTCGCCGAGGAAGTGAGCGCGCGATTCCCGAAGGCGCGCCTCGCGGTGGTGGCGAGCGACACACTCACGGGTCCGCGCGCGGTCGCGGAGCTGGTCCGCGGCGTCGAAGGCCACGCCATCGACGTGCTGATCGGGACCCAGGTGATGGCGAAGGGCCATCACTTCCCGCTGCTCACCCTGGTGGGCGTGGTCGACGCGGATCTCGGACTCTCCGGCGGCGACCTGCGCGCGGCCGAGCGCACGTTCCAGCTTCTGCATCAGGTTGCCGGTCGCGCCGGCCGCGCCGAGCGGCCGGGCCAAGTCTATCTCCAGACCTATATGCCGGAGCACGCCGTGATGAAGGCGCTCGCTGCCAACGACCGCGACCGATTTCTCCGCGCGGAAGCGGACGACCGCCGCGAGCACGGCTGGCCGCCGTTCGGTCGGCTGGCGGCCCTCATCCTCTCAGGCCCTGACGATGAGACCGTGGACTTCGCGGGCCGCGCGCTGGCCCGCGGCGCGCCGCATGTACGCGGGCTCGACGTGCTCGGTCCGGCGCCGGCGCCGCTCGCGGTCCTGAGAGGCTGGCACCGTCGCCGGTTCCT
>DATEGF010000210.1:0-15591 GCA_035280245.1 Allostellaceae bacterium | reverse complement strand
ATCACGTCCTGCAGCCCAAGATCGACGTGCTGCCGGCTGAGTTCCTGGACGGCGCCCATCGCGAGACCGTGCGCCGGCGGCTCACCGAGGCGGCGCGCGACCTGATCCGGCAGCCGCTGGCGCCGCTGTTCAGACTTGCCGACGCCGACCTCGAGCCGGCGAGCCGTGGCCTCGCCTATCGCCTCGTGGAGGCGCTCGGCGCCCTGCCGATCGCCCGTCTCGATGGCCAGGTGGCGGCGCTCGACAAACCCGCGCGCAAGCGCCTCGCCCAGCTCGGCGTCCGGCTCGGCACCGAAATCGTCTACCTCGCGCCGTTGCTCAACCCGCGCGCCGCCGCGATGGCGGCGCTGCTCTGGGCCGTGCGCGCGGGCATAGTGCTGCCGGTGCCCGCCGTGCGCGGTGCCACGCCGGTCCGCGACCTCGGGATCGCCGACGGTCTCTACGAGGCGATAGGCTATCGCGTGCTGGGGCCGCGAGCGCTTCGGGTCGATCGGGTCGAGCGCCTGGCGCTCGCCGCGCGGCGGCTCGCGCGGCAGGGGCCGTTCGGTCCCGCGCCGGAGCTCGCGCAGACCGTGGGCTGCCGCAAAGACGAGCTCGCGGCGGTGCTTGCGGCGCTCGGCTATCGCGCGGTGATAGACGCGAGCGGCGTCACCTTCCACGCCCGGCGCCGGCCGCAGCCGCGCAAGCCCCCGCGCCACGTTGCACCCGTCGACGGGCCTTTCGCCAAGCTCGGCGCATGGCGCCTCGCGCACGGAGCCGAATGAGGCCCGCTCCACCGGCTGCGACCCAACGGCTCGACCGCTGGCTTTGGTGTGCGCGCTTCGCCAAGAGCCGCTCGCTGGCGGCCCGGCTCTGCACCAGCGAGCGGATCGTGCTCGGCGGTGCCACCGTGCAGAAGGCGCATCACGCCATCCGCATCGGTGACCGCCTGACGCTGCGCCTCGGCCGTTTCGAGCGCCGGATCGAGGTGCTGGCCCTCGCCCAGCGCCGCGGTCCCGCCAGCGAGGCGCGCACGCTCTACGTGGAGAGTGAGCCGCCAATCAGGATCGCCGATCGTGAGGAGGCCTGGTCGCCGCTGCTCATTGGAGATGACAGCAAGCTTGAGGCGGAGCAGTCCTGACGTCCCAGCGTCCTTCGACTCGGCGCTTCGCGCCGGCTCAGGATGAGGACCTTTCTCGATGACATCAAGAATCTACTTCATCCTGAGCCGCGATGCGCAGCATCGCGAGTCGAAGGATGCACTCATGTCAAACCGACATGGATCACGTCTGGCAGAGCCGCCAGCGGCCGAGGTCGAGGTGGAAGTGGTTGTAGTGAAGCTTGTCGCTGTCGGGCGTGAGCACGAGGTTGAAATAGTCGCAGGCGCGCGCGGCGACGGCGTGGAGGAACTCGCCGCGGGGCCCGCCGGCGCTCCAATCGTGCTCGACGGTGACGCGCTCGCCGTCCTTCATCAGGAAGCCCGAGACGTCGATCGCACGGCCCGAAGCGTGCTCGCTCCAGCGCCCCGCCATGCCCTCGACCGGTCGGCAGGAATAGGCGCCGAAGTGGTCGAGGCGCACGATGTCGGTGCCGAGATAGCGCCGGGCGAGCGGCTCGGCGGCCTCGGCGAGGAACCGCTCGACCCGGTCGGCAAGCGCGCAGGCCATGATCGCGGGCTGATTCCAGGGAACCGCGGCGCCCGTGACCTTGACGGGGTTCTCGACCGCGCAAGGCCCCGTGCTCACGGGGACCGCCGCGACGCGATAGCTGACGCCGCGCGCGTCGAGATCCGCGAGGCATTGCTCGCCCACGAGGGTCGGGCCGGGAGCGGGGGTGGCGATCGAAGGGGCCGGCCGCGGCGAGGCGCAGCCGGCGATCACAGGTGCCAGCGCCGCGAGCGCAACGGCAAGTCGGCGCAATGTGCTGGCGGACGCCATGCTGACAAAAGTGCTTTTCGACTGACGCCTTGTCTGTCATGAGACTCGCGAGGTCAAGAGTCTCGTCATGACAACCGCTCCGCTGCCGCCCGCGTCCGATCCCGCGACCGCCTTCAAAGCCGCGAAAATCCTGATCACGGGAGGGTTCGGCCTGATCGGCTCCGCGCTCACGCGCCGGCTCGTCGCGGCGGGCGCCGAGGTGCGCATCCTCGACAATCTCGATCCCGACTCGGGGGCGAACCGCGCCAACATCGAGGGGCTCGAGGGCCGCGTCGAGGTGGCGATCGGCGATATCAGGGATGCCGACGCGGTCCGCCGCGCCCTCGCGGGCCGGGATCTTCTGCTTAATCTCGCGGCGCAGACGAGCCACCTGGGCTCCATGCAGGCGCCGCTCGCTGACCTCGACGTCAACGCGCGGGCGCAGCTGGCGCTGCTGGAGGCGGTGCGCGACGTCAATCCGGGGCTGCGCATCGTCTTCGCGAGCACGCGGCAGATCTACGGGAAGCCGGATTACCTGCCCGTGGACGAGCGCCATCCGCTCCGCCCCGTCGACGTGAACGGCATCGACAAGCTCGCGGGCGAGGCGTTTCACCTGCTCTATCATCGGGTCCACGGCTTGCGCACGACCGCGCTCCGGCTCACCAACACCTATGGGCCCGGCATGCGCATCCGCGACGCCCGCCAGACGTTCGTCGGGGCCTGGCTGCGCGCCGTGCTGGAAGGCCGGCCGTTCGAGCTGTGGGGCGGCGAGCAGAAGCGCGACTTCACCTATGTGGAGGATGTGGCCGACGCGTTTCTGCTGGCGGCCACGACGCCCGCCACCGAGGGTGGCGTCTACAACATCGGCGGCGACGGTGCGGTAACGCTCAAAGAGCTGGCGGAGGCGCTGGTAGCCGCGCACGGCGGCGGACGCTCCGTCGTCAAGGAGTTCCCGCCGGAGCGGAAGGCGATCGACATCGGTGACTACTGGGCCGACGATGCAACCTTTAAGCGTATCACCGGCTGGCGGCCGCGGATTGGAATCCGTCCCGGCCTGGAAATGTCCCTGGATTTCTTCCGTACACGGCTCGCGAAGTATGTCTAAATAGTCGGCAAAAGCGGACAGGGAGAACCATGCCCGACGAGCCGATACCGCAGAGCGATCCTCGCGCGGGGGTCCTGGCTCTCCGCTCGCGCATCGAGATCGCGATCATCCAGGTCATCGAGAGCGGTAGCTATATCCTGGGCCGCGAGGTCCAAGGCTTCGAGCAGGAATTCTCGGCCTTCGTTGGCGTGAACCACGGCGTCGGCGTGGCGAGCGGCACGGACGCGCTGATCTTGGCGCTGCGGGCGCTCGAGGTCGGTCCCGACGACTATGTGGTCACGGTTTCGCACACGGCGGTGGGTACGGTTGCCGCGATCGAGCTCGCGGGCGCCAAGCCGCTGCTGGTCGATATCGAGCCCTCGACCGGCACCATGTCACCGCGCGCGCTTGCGGAAGTGCTCGCGAAGCCGCCCGGCCGCATCGCCGCGGTGATGCCCGTCCATCTCTACGGCCAGCCCGCTGACCTCGCGGCGATCGAGCCCGCGACGAAGCGCGCGGGTGCCACGCTGGTCGAGGATTCCGCGCAATGCCACGGCGCGCTCTCGGGCGCGCGCACGGTCGGCAGCATCGGCCGGATCGCGGCGTTCAGCTTCTATCCGACCAAGAACCTCGGCGCCATCGGCGACGGCGGCATGGTGGTGACCGGCGAGGACTCGCTCGCCGAGCGGCTCCGCGCGCTCCGGCAATATGGCTGGCGCCAGCGCTACATCAGCGACATCACCGGCGTGAACTCGCGCCTCGACGAGATCCAGGCCGCGGTGCTGCGCGTGCGGCTCACCATGCTCGAGGCCGAGAACCAGCGCCGGCGCGAGATCGCCGCCGCTTATGACAAGGGGCTCGCGGGCCTCCCGCTGCAGCTGCCGGGCCGCCGGGGCGACGCGACCCACGTCTTCCATCAATACGTGGTCCGCACCGAGCATCGCGAGGGCCTGCAGCGGGCGCTCCGCGAGCGCGGCATCGGCACTAACATCCATTACCCCGTGCCGGTGCACCTGCAGCCCGCCTATCGCGGCCGCCTCGCGATCGGCCCCTCGGGCCTCGGCGAGACCGAGCGCGCCGCCCGCGAAGTCTTGAGCCTCCCCATGTTCCCGCAGCTCACGGAAGACCAAGTGGGCCGCGTGATCGCGGGCGTCCACGGCGCCTTCGCCGGCCTCAACTAGCGCGGCTTGAGGATAGAATCGTTCGCCGCGCCCCTGAATTTGGAGCGAGGCGATCCCAACGCACCGTTTCGATCCAGCAATCGCTCTAGTACGTCTGCTCCCGCCAGCGCTCGACGATGTCGTCGACGAAATCATGGCTGCGGCGGTCGTGCTTCCAGGCATCGTGAAAGTTGGCCGAGCCGCTCTTGGGTCTGAGTGCCGATTCGAGCTCGGCGAAGCGGATGCGCATGGGATGCGGGACGCCTTCGCCGAAGGCAATCGCCTCCTGCCGTTGCAGCACCGGGAGTGCGCTCAGCAATCCCGCGGCATTGTCGGTGAGCGCGCGGCGCACGAACGCCTGGTCGGCCTCGCTGCTGAGCCGGAGCGCCAGGATGGTGCTGCACTGAGAGAGCACGCGCTCGGAGATCTCGGAGACGTGCTGGGTCACGAGGCAGAGCGAGATCCCGTACTTGCGACCTTCCTTGGCGATGCGCGAGATCGCGCGACGGGTCGGCTCGAAGCCCATGGACTCGTTGCGCGGCAGATAGCGATGCGCCTCTTCGCAGATCAGGAGCGTCGGGAAGCCATGCTCGCGGCTTGCCCAGCGCGAGAAGTCGAAGATCAGCCGGCACATCAGCGAGACCACCACGTCGACGATCTCCGAGGGCACCGAGGAGAGGTCGAAGATGGTGATCGGCTTGCCGCGCACGGGGATGCGCAACAGGCGCGACAGCACCAGGCTCATGGTGTCCGCGGTGGCGCCGCCGAACATGAACTCGTACTGCTTGTCGCGGCAGAGCATCTCGATCCGCGCGGTCAAGCGCAGATAGGGCGTGGCGTCGTCGGGCTTGTTGAGCCGTCCGCTCGCGAACGTGATGTGCTGCACGAGGTGCATGATCCGGTAGGGTACCGGCGTGTCGACGGTGATGCGCGTCTCGTCGCCGGACCTGCTGGCGTAGTCTTCTTTCGCCTGGACGATCGCTTCCCGGAGGATCGGGATCTCGCGGCTGCGCGCGGTGGGCTCCCGGCTGCACAGCAGCTCGCAGATCTCCTCGAAGCTCAGGAGCCAGTAGGGCAGCTGGAAATTCCTTGGCGTGACGCAGTCGGCGATGCCGCGGAAGGCGGAGCTGTACTCGTCGTGCGGATCGAGTAGCACGACGTGGGCGTTGGGATTGTGCTCGAGGAGTGCGTGCAGGATGAGCGCCAGCGCGCAGGATTTGCCAGTGCCGGTAGTGCCGAGGATCGCGGAGTGCCGCGAGAGAAACTCCTCGAGCAGGAGATGCGCCGAGCGGTCGGGGTTCTGATAGAGGGTGCCGATCGGCACCGTCCAGCCCTTGGGCTTGGCGTAGATGAGGGTGAGGTCGTCCGTGCTCGCCATGAAGACCGGCGCGGCGAGGGCCGGATAAGTCGAGACGCCGCGCGAGAACCGGCGCGTCGCGCCCGAGCCCGCGAGCTCTCCCAGGAGCTCGACATTCGCGACCGCGAGGCTGTCGGGCCCGGCGCCCGACGGCGTGCGTTGGAAGGCGATGCTCTCGATGAAGCCGAAGGCCGCGGTGGTGGGCGTGGCGATCTTGACCAGCGAGCCCACTTGGGCGCGCTCGTAGTTGGCTTCGCCCGCGCTCACGAGGGCGGCGTTCAGCAGCGTGAAAGAGAGCCGCGCGCCCGAGACCGCCGTCACCACGCCGATCTGCGCGGTGTCCTTCAGGGGCCGAGCCCGCGCCTCGGATGGTTCCGATCCGCTCGCAGCGGTGGATCGGGCGCCCGTGCTGGCCAATGCATGGTCCATGGCTCCGCTCCCCCGGGAGCGCCAAGAGAATTCCGGGCGGCTTTGCCCGAGAGAGTGGATTTCAGCTCATGCCGCGTTAACGTTGCGTGAACGACGTTGGCGCGCGGGCTGATCGCGGAAGCGTGCGATCTCGTATTCAGCCGGGATGGGACGCCGCGCGACGACGGGTGCGCTGGTGGTCTACGACGCAGCCCGCCGATAGGCGGTCCCGCCGTTCCAGTTCTTCAGGACCAGACGGGCCGTCCAAAGCGCACCGATCGCGGCTTGGCGATCGCCCTCGCAGGCGGAGATGATCGCGCCCGTCATCAGAACGTGCCAGACCCGTGCGAGGTTCTTGGGCTCGCTGAGCCCCGCCGCGCGCGCGATGTCCGCGACGATGGACCGCAGATTGGTGAGGTAGGCGGCGGCGGCGTCCCGGACGGCGCCGTCGGCTCTCGCCTCGAGGAGCACATTGACGAATGCGCAGCCCTCGAAATCCTTGCGTCGAAACCACTCGTCGTAGATGTCGAAAATCGCGAGCAGCTGGGCCTTCGGGTCGGATTCGCGGCGGTGGATCTCGGTCTCGAGCCAATCGCGCGTCCACACCTTCTCGCGCAGCTCGAGATAGGCGAGCGCGAGATCGTCCTTCGATTTGAAGTTGGCGTAGAGGCTCGCCTTGGCGCAGCCGGAGCGCGCCACGATCGCGTCGACGCCGACCTGCGCGATGCCCTTCTTGGTGAAGAGATCGTAGGCCGCGCGCACGAGGCGCTCGCGTGCTTGGCCTGGCTTTTGCCCTTTTTTCTTTCCGCTCATTCCCGTCGCATGCGTCCGATCGGCGTGGCGCTCCGCCCGCGTCCCGATAACAGCACGGATCGGCGCGAATACCCTTGATCCAGATCAATGGGCCGCGGGGATAGGGACTTATACGTACTGCTTCGCCAGTGAAAGAATCGGTTTACCTCCTCCTGGTAGACAGCCTTGTCTGTCTGGCAGCTTCGAAACGAGACGCGAGCCGAGCATGTCCAACAAGCTAGATTTCCTCCGCGCGCAGGTCCGGGCCTATTGGCGCGATGCGGAGGCCCAGAGCGACGAGGTCGAGGCTCAGCGCCTGATCATGCTCGCGGTCCGGTGCCAGGAAATGATCCTGGAGCTCGAGGGCGGTATCAAGCTTTCCCCCGATACGTAATTTCCCGACTTCTCGACGCGCTGGGCGACGCTTTCATCGCGAAGCCGTTCGAGGCCGAGGACCTACTCCACGTCCTGCACGATCAACTGCTCCCGGAGCGTCGCATTCCCGACCTGGCCTTCGCTTAGGCTGCCACCGATCCCGCCGGAATTGGGATTGATGAACGTCGGCGCCGTGGAGCGCCGCGGGCTCGGGTAGATCGAGATCAATTGGGCCGTTCGCCCGCGATCAGGTCTCGGGCATTCCCGCTCGCCGCAGTCCCTCGCGGAACCGCTCGTGCTGGCTCCGGTAGGCGGCACTCGTGGCGTCCAGCGGGACCGACCAATTGCCAAAGAGTCGATCGACCGTCATATCGGGCCGCAAGCGCAGACACTCGGTGAGTGCCGCCGTCGCCTCATCGCGACGCCCCGACGAGGCGTAGATCGCCGCCAGCAGGGCGTGGGCGCGAGCGTCACGCGGGTTGGCGTCGGCGGAGAGCTTCAAGAGGCGGATCGCCTCCTCGTCGCGACCCAGGAAGAACTGCGCTCGGCCCATCGCTTCGAGCCACGTCCATCGGCTCGGATCCCGTGGCCCGATCTGATCGGCGCGCTCGAACCACTCGAGCGCCTCTTGGAACCGTCCGAGATAGAGCTTGCTCAGTCCGACTTCTTTATAGGCCCAGGGGTCGCCGGGATTCTGCGCGATGACGACCTGGCTCGCGGCGATCGCGTCCGCGAAGAGGCCGTCGGCGCGCTGCAGCGCGGCATTCACCTTGAGTGCCACGACGTGGTGGGGCTCGATCGCGAGGGCGCGCTGGACCATCGCCCGCGCGCTCCGCAAGCGCTCCGCGCGGCCGTCCTCGTAGTAGCCGTTCAGCACCTCGAATACCTGGGTGGTCGCCACGCCCGCGAGCGCGTCGACATTGTGGGGATCTTGGCGCAGAGCCTCTTGAAACAGGCCGCGCCCAGCGATCATGGTCTCCCGGGTCGCCGGTCGATTGATCACGGACTGGCCGCGCATGACGAGATCGACCGCCCCGGGATTGCCGAGCCGGTCATGCTCGCTCCGCTTCGCCTCGATATCGACCAGCCGCAAGCCCACCGCACGAGAGAGGCGGCCCACGATCCGGTCCTGGATGTCGAGCACGTCCGTGCGGCGGCTGTCGAACCTCTCGGCCCAGAGCTCCGTATTCTCCTGGCCGTCGATCAGCTGGGCGTTGACGCGCACCCGATCGCCGTCCGTCGTCGCGCTGCCGAGCAGGAAATAGCGCACATGGAGCTCGCCGCCGACCTTGTGCGGGTCGACGGGCTTTCCCTTGTAGGTGAAGGCGGTGCCGCGAGCGACCACGAAGCTGCCGGGCAGCGCGCGGGAGAGATCGGTCGTCAGGCTTTCCGTGATGCCGTCGGCGAAATAATCCTCCTGGGCGTCTCCGCTCAGGTTCGCAAACGGCAGCACCACGATCGAGAGCCGAGCCGGGGACTGGGCCGCCGGCCCGCTCGCCGCCAGCCACGTCAGCGACTTCATCAAGGATGGCATGTGCCCTTGCGGTGCGTTCGACCAGACGGCCACGACCGCGCCGAGCGCGAGAATGCCGGCGACGACCCACGGATACCGCGGGCGCTCGATCCGCCGCATCTGATTTTCGGCTTTCACGCGAAAGGCGTGGACGGGACGCGCGATGTTTCTGACCACCTGCTCGCCCATGTCCTCGAGGCGAAGCCTCAGCTTGCCGCGGACGTGCTCGCACACGGATTGGGAAACCACGATCCCGCCGGGCTCGGCGAGCGATTCCAGGCGTACCGCGACATTGACGCCGTCGCCGAAAATGTCGCCATCCTCGACGATCACGTCGCCGAGATTGATGCCGATCCGAAGCAGGAAGTGCTGATCGGGCGACAGCCCGGCGTTGCGCTCGGCGGTGCCGATCTGGATCTCGATCGCGTAGCGGAGCGCCTCGACCACGCTCGCGAACTCCGCCAGCAGGCCGTCGCCGGTCCGCTTGATCAGGGTTCCGCCGCGCGCGGCGATCGCGGGCTCGAGCAGCTCGCGATTGAGTGCCGCGAGGCGGAGATGCGTGCCCTCCTCGTCGTGCTCGGTGAGGCGACTGTATCCCGCGACGTCCGCACAGAGGATCGTGGTGAGCTTTCGCCTGAGCCGTGGCCCGTCACCGCCGCCGCCCGAGGGCGGGCCGCCGACGGGCGCGATGCCCTGGCTCACGGGCCGGCGATATGAGACCACGGCCATCGCGAGCCTCCGCGCTATTCCCGTATCGTCTCGTCGGAGCCGCCAAGCTCCGCCGGAAGTGTGAAGGCGTTCACAGGCGCGGCCGACCACGCGCGGCAAGACTGGCAATGACAGTAGTCCATGGCCTCGGGCGCTGCAGTGACCTCCAGCTTGACGGCGCCGCAGAAGCAGCCTCCGGAATGAGCCATGTTCCCTCCCTCAACGAATGGAAGGCGTTGCATGCGGCCCGAGGCCGCAGGGTCAGCCGCTCGACGATTATGGAAGCGCGATCGGGGCGGCCCGGCGGGCCGCCCGGTTCCTCACGTACGTCGCGTTTTAATTGCCGAGAGGCCTCCGGCAATGCAAATTGGGACTTCAAATCGCATCGATAAGCAGAACTATTAGATGCGCAGCCTCAATCTCGATCAGCTCCGTGCCCTCAGCGAAGTGGTGGCGCTCGGCAGCTTTTCCGCCGCCGCCCGGCGCCTCAACCTGACGCAGCCCGCGATCAGCTTGCAGATCCGCGAGCTCGAGGCCCGCTGGGGTGTGCGACTGATCGAGCGCACGGGCAAGAAAGCGCACGCGACCGAGGCGGGCCGGGAGTTGATCGAGCACGCGCGCCGGATCGCGCGCGAGTGCGAGGCCGCCGAGGCGACCATGCGCGGATTGCGCGACGGCTGGCTCGGCCGCGTGCAAATCTCCTGCACCCTGACGGCGCTGATGTACGACCTGCCGCCGGTCCTGCGGCGCCTGCGCACGGATCACCCGCGCATCGAGCTCGTGGTCACCAACATGTCGACGCGCGACTCGATCGAGCGGGTGATTCAAGGCAGGGTCGACCTCGCCCTGGTGACATTGCCGGTCAAGTCCGCCTTGCTCAGGGCGACGCCGCTGCGTGCCCAGACCTGCGTGGCGATCCTCCCGGCGAGCACCCGCGACGTTCCCGACGAGGTGACGCCGGAGTACGCGGCGCGGCAACCCCTCGTGCTCGAGCACGACCGGGGCGCCGTGCACGCGCTGGTCATGCGCTGGCTATCGAAGCGTCTGCCGCTCGTGCGTCAGCCGATGTACGTGGGCATCATCGAGGCCGCGAAGCAAGCGGTCGCCTCGGGTCTGGGCATGTCGATCGTGCCCGACGTGGCGGTGGCGGCGCCCGATCGCGAGCTCATCGTGAGGCCTCTGAGGCCGGCGGTCCCTTGCCCGCTCGGCCTGATCGAGCGCCGAAAGAGATCCACGGGGCCCGCTCTCGAGATCGTGCGAGAGGCGCTGCTGTCGCTCAGGACGACCGGGGCGCCGGAAGAGCGGCCTGCCGCCGTATTGTCATCTCGAGATCGCCGCCGGCGAGCACGACCCGCGGTCGTGTGAAGGCCGTTCAGCGCCCCTAGAGTCTGATCCGCTTGGATTGAATCAGTGCGTCCTTCGACGCGCTCGCAACGCTCGCTTGCTCTGGATGAGGAGTTTTCTTTCTGCCACGACAACTTCACCTCATCCTGAGCAAGCGACCACAGGGAGCGCGTCGAAGGACGCACCCGGGTCAATGCACGCGGATCAGACTCTAGGATCGGCCCTGCTGCTCGGAACGGCCGAGCATCCGTCGCGACATCTGGCTCAGGAGAAACTCGAGACCGGCAGGGCAGGCCTCGTCGTATTCCTTCATCACGCGGTCGAGGATCATCTGGGTGTTGGCGGGTGTCCAGTTCTCGTGACCCCCATCGCGAAGCTCGCCGACGACGTCGAGCGCGGCACGGAACGCGCGGTAGAGCTCGGCGGGAAGCCTCGCTTTCTCGTAGAGGCCCTTGAAGCCCAGCGTGCCGCGGTCGGCGATCAGCTCGACGGCGTTCCCCAGGGAGATGCCGGCGCGCACCGACATGCCCGCCTCGAAGAACGCCAGGTCGCCGAGGCAGAGTGCGCGCATCAGCAGGGTCGGCGTGAGCTTGCCCTTGCTGTTGAGGCGGATGGAGAAGGCCTCGACGTTGAAGGCGCGGGGCGCCGCCGCGGCGCTATGGAAGAGCGCGCGCTCGCGCGCCTGATTCAGGAGCTCGGTCGCGATCTCCGGCGGCAGCGCGTGCTTCTCGATGAGGCGATCGCGCAGCACGTCGGACACGATCTGGATCAGTCGCTCGGTCACGGTCATCGGCAGCGCCGAACGCTCCACCAGCAAGCCTCGTACGGTCGTGTCGTTTGCGAAGCCGTCCATGATCATGTGATAGGAGGGCTCGGTGATCTCGGCGCCCTCATTGCGGAGCAGAGTCGTCACCACCGCCTGGCTCCGCGTCGCGATCAAGATCTTGGCGACGCGTGCGGTGACTCGCTCCCGGCCCGCCACCGCCACTTGCTTTGCCGGGCTGCCGAGCCGGACGATCGAGACCAGATCGGCCTCGGTGAGCGCCGGCGAGACCTCGATGAAGGGGACCGAGATCGCTTCCACGTCGGCG
This sequence comes from Allostellaceae bacterium, assembly GCA_035280245.1. Classification (GTDB taxonomy): domain Bacteria; phylum Pseudomonadota; class Alphaproteobacteria; order ATCC43930; family CGMCC-115725; genus DASZHJ01. Next base: position 3,864 of record DATEGF010000210.1, on the reverse strand, counting down.
GCGATCGTGCGCGCGAGCATGGGTGGCAGCAGCGCCGAGCTCGCGACATGGATCGCCAGCGACTTGCGCACCTCCTGCTCGGCGTCGCGCGCCAGCTCCTCGAGGATGCCCAGCGCGGTCTCGCGCTCGGCGTCGCTGAGCGCTGGCGAGGATGCGAACAGGCTGCCGACGTGCCGAGCGGCGTCCGCCCTGACGCGGACCGATGGGTTCTGGCGCAGGCGGTCGCGAACGTCGATCAAAGCTGTCGCGGCCTCGGACATGAGGTGGAACCTTCTAGCCTGTCCGACGCCCTTGGAGGGAAGTGCGGACCGCCTTGAAAACGCATGCAATTCTTGCGCGTACGAGAGTGCGCCGGTTCCGTTAATTCCGCCTTAACACTCCGGTCAAAATTGCCGTGAGCTCGACGGATTCGCGAGCAAATCTCGGCTCGTAATCGAGACCACTTATTGCATCGACTTTGAGGAAACCGGCGCGCTCAGGGCGCGGGCGGCGGAAAGTCCAGCAGCGCGCGCTGATAGATCTCGTCGACCTCGGAAAAGGGCTTGCCGTTCTCGGTGTAAAGCACCGCGCGATGCTCGAAGAGCGCATCGGGGATGGCGAGGCTCGTGCCGGCCTCCAGCGGCGAGGCGGCGAGCGGCCGGGTCTCCCAGCCCTCCGGAAGCGGTCGCCACAGCACTGTCGCCGCGAAGGTCCGGCGGTAGGGGTGCAGGTCCTGCACCACCTTGCCGAAGGGCGTCGTGGTGGTTTCCAGGAGCCGGTTCATCTCGGCCGTCAGCCGCGCCGGCACATACCAGTTGTCCGCCTCGGAGAAAACGCGATCGCCGCACAGGAGCTGCACGTGGCGGACCTTGATCTCCTCGCTCGGACCCACGTCGAGCCGTTGCCGTTGCTCGGCGGTCGCCGCTTTCGCTTTCGCCTCGACCTGGCGCGCCACGATCTTGGGCTCCTCCGCGCCGGAGAGCCCATGATCCCCGCACCATTTCTCCAGCGTGAAGGTGGCGCTTCGGCTCGCGAGGATCTCGGCGCTCAAGGTCTGCATCAGCGCCAGCGCCTCGAGACGCGCGACGGGCGTATCGGGCCACGGTGCCGGCGCGTCCGCGCGCGCTCCGCCGAGCGGTACCCCGACCGCGACCGCTAACGCCGCCAGCGCGCAGCGCCGAGGGGTCAATCCGCGGCGGCCTTCGAGTCCTCGACGAAACGCGAGATCCACTTGTTGCGCTTCTTCACGGCCTGGCGGTACATCGTCTCGAACTCCGCCGGTGGGAAGCTGTGCGTGGAGGGACGCGCGGCCAGCGCCTCGGCCCACGCCTTGACCCGGGCGAACTTGTCGATGTGGCCGAGCTTCCGGATCCGCTCCAGGAACAGGTGCCGCTGGAGGAAGGGCGCATAGGCGGCATCGATGAGCGCGTAGCGGGCGCCGTTGAAGAAGGGGCCGCCGCCTTGGCGCTCGAGCGCCTTCTCGAGCTTCTCGAATGCGGTGGGCGCCTGCGCCGCCGCCTGGTTGAAATCCGCCTCCGTGTCGGCGTAGGCGTGCCCGGAGGTCATGTCGACGAAGGTCGGCAGGTACTCGATCCAGGCGCGGTTGACCGCGCGCGTCACGGGATCCTCGGGATGGAGCCGAGGCGCCGTCGTGTCGTCCAGAAACTCGGCGATCGAGCCGGATTCGAACAGCGAGACCTTGTCGTCGAGACGCAGCACCGGCACCTTGTTGTGCGGCGAGATTGCCTTGAACCAGTCGGGCCGGTTGTCGGGCTCGATGTGCCTGAGCTCGAAATCGATCTTCTTCTCGCGCAGCACGATCGCCGCGCGCTGCACCCAGGGGCAGGTCTTGAAACTCACCAGCACATATTTCGCCATGGCGGCCTCGCTTGAGCTCCGAAGGGATGAGGCATCGTCGCACGCCCGCGCCCGTCGCGCAAAGGCACGCGTCGAGCATGCGTGCCTCCCATCAGTCGTTCTTGCGTCTCGCCTTCTCGGCGCGGACCTTATCGGTCAGCCCGTCATGATCCCCAAGAGTGCGCCGGGGCGGATCATCCCACCAATCCTGGCGGAGCACTCGCCTATCCGGATTGCGGGGATAGAAGACGCGGTTCTGGGGTTTATGCGTCTCGCCGACGACGAGAAGCCGCACGTCGGTCTCGGTGTTGTTGAGGAAGCTATGGGACAGGCCGGTGCCGGCGGGAAATCCCACGCCATCGCCCGGCTTGAGGCGAAACAGCTTGCCATCGAGCCAGGCGTCCGGCGTACCCTCGATCACGTAGACGAACTCTTCCTCCGCACTTTCGGCGTGCGGGAAGGACGTTCGGCGGCCTGGCGGCAGTCGATGGTGGTGAATGCCCAGCCTTTGGAGTCCAAAGTGCCGCCCGAAGGGCGCGCCGATCGCCATCAATTCGTCATCGCCCGCGTAGCGGTCGTCGTCGGGTCCTTCGATCTCGGTCCAGTGCGCGATGCAAGACGGCCTCTCCGTAGACGTCATGTTGATTCCTCATTGGATTGATTTGGGGCGTCCGCTAGCGTGGTTTTGAAACCGTTCGCTAGGTGATCATATGACAAGTCCGTCGGAGTGCATCGTCGCCTACATTCGCGGCAAGGACCGAAATCGGCCGCACATGCTGAGGCGCGCCTTCGCGCCCACGGCGACGGTCGAAGTGGTCGCGAAAACCCCGACCATCTCGTTTCCATCGGTGGTGACCGGGCTCGATGCCGTCACTGACGTCTTCGTGCGAAAATTCGCGGCGACCTACGAGAACGTCTATACGTTCTGCCTGGCGTCGCCGCCGAGCGACGACTGCGAGGCGTTCTCGTGCGATTGGCTCGTCGCCATGTCCGAGAAGCAGGACGGCGCCGTCCGCGTCGGCTCCGGGCGCTATGACTGGGGTTTCGAGCGCGACGGAGACTGCCGGGTGGAGACGCTCGTCATCACCATCGACGTCATGCAAAAACTGAGACCGGATTGCCTTCGCCCGGTCATGGGCTGGGTCACGGCGCTCCCGTATCCGTGGTGCCCCGCCGGTGTCGCCGTGAAGAGCGCGCCCAACCTTGCCGATTTGGCGGAGACCATGCGCCGTCTTTCCGCCGGGCTATAGGCGAGCGGAACGCGGCGTCAGCTACGCCGACAGGCCCCGCCCCGCGCTCGGGCCTCGGGTGCGAAGCCGCGTCCCGGTAACGGGCGATCAACGCTGACCATCGGGCGTGTCCGGAAATTGGCACGGCCGGCGGCCTAGTAACGCCACAATTGCCTTCCCACCGTAATTCGCGCGCAACCCCAACCGACCGGAGAGGTCCCAATGCGTGCAACGTTCCGAGGTCTTGGCATCGCCGTCCTTTCGGCCGGCGTCCTGATGGCGCCGACGATCGTCGGTCCCAAGACATTGACGGCGGCTTACGCCGTTTGCTTGCCGGGTGAAAGGATCGACGGCAGGACGGCCGAAATGGCGGCCCGCCAAGCCGAAAGCGCGGGCTATCGCAATGTCCGGATGGAGCACAAAGGCTGCGACAACGTCTGGCACGGCTTTGCCACGCAGAACGGCGCCAGCGTGCGTGTCGCCGTGGAACCCGGCGGCCAGGTCATGCCGGAGGGCGACTGAGCAAAGTGGCGGGCGGCTCTGCCTAGCGCGGAGCCGCCCGCTCACTCACTCACGGCTACCGATTGCTACTGCTGATAGGCCAACGTCACGTCGGCAATACCGCCGGCGACATCGAAGCCTTGATTGCCCTCGAGGCTGACGGGCTGCAGCGAGACGGATTGATGGAACCCGCCGAACAGGACGTTGGCGCCGATGCCGGCACCCACCGAGGCACTCCCCGTCGCACCCAAGTAGTCACCCGAGAGCGAGCCCGGAGAGGCACCCCATGTCGGGCTCG
>DATEGF010000209.1:0-2330 GCA_035280245.1 Allostellaceae bacterium | reverse complement strand
GTGGTACGTGGATCTGCTGCTGGTGCCGCTTGCGGTTGGCGTGGTGGCGGTTGTGGTTTTGCGGAGCGTGCTCTAGCGGTGCGTCCTTCGACGCGCTCGCAATGCTCGCTTGCTCAGGATGAGGGCCTTTCTTCGTGCAAGCGATAAATCGGCCTCATCCTGAGCAAGCGACCCGAAGGGGAGCGCGTCGAAGGACGCACCGTAGCGTCACCGCTCCAAATATCGCCGCCTCAGGTGATCCTCATAGACCCGCGCATCGAGCGTCGAGCCGGTCGCTTGGCGCAGCAGCTCGTCGGTCGGGAGCAGCGAGCCCTTGCCGTGGATGTTCGCGCGCAGCCAAGCGAGGAGCAGCGAGAAGTCGCCCCGTGAGATGGCGGCGGGGATCCCCGGCACCGCGCGCTTGGCGGCGGCGAAGAGCTGGGCCGCGGTCATGGCGCCCAGCGTGTAGGTCGGGAAATAGCCCCAGGCGCCGTCGTACCAGTGGATGTCCTGGAGGCAACCCTCGCGGTCGCTGGGCGGCGTCACGCCGATGAGCTGCTGCATGCCGCGGTTCCATTCGCCCGGCAGATCCTTGACCTCGAGGTCACCCGCCACCAGCGCCTTCTCGAGGCGATAACGCAGGATGACGTGGGCCGGATACGTCACCTCGTCGGCGTCGACGCGGATGAAGCTGCGCTCGACCAGCGTGTAGATCCGGTAGAGGTTGTCCGCCTCCCACGCCGGACCCTTGCCGCCAAAGGCCTCGCGGAGCAGCGGCGCCGCGAATTCCAGGAACTCGCGGCTGCGGCAGGCCTGCATCTCCATCAGGAGCGACTGGCCCTCGTGGACGCTCATGCCGCGGGCGTCGCCCACGGGCTGGCGCCGCCAGGCCGCCGGCAGGCCGCGCTCGTAGAGCGCGTGGCCGGTCTCGTGCAGCACGCCCATGAGCGCACGGGTGAAGTTGGTCTCGTCGTAGCGGGTGGTGATGCGCACGTCGTCGGGCGTGCCGCCGCAGAAGGGATGCAGGCTGATGTCGAGCCGTCCGTGCTGGAAATCGAAGCCCACGCGCTTCATGAGCTCGATACCGAGCTTGCGCTGGGTCTCCACCGGGAACCGACCCTCGAGTGGCAGCGGCGGGCCGAGTCGCGCCTGGCGCTCGAGCGCGCCCTCGATCAGGCCGGGGAGCACGCCCACGAGATCGTCGAAGAGCGCGTCGATCTTGGCGACGGTGCCGCCGGGCTCGAATTCGTCGAGGAGCGCCTCGTAGGGGCTGGTGCCGAGCTTTGCCGCCTTCGCGGCGGCGGCCTCGCGCACGAGGCCCAGCACTTTCTCGAGGTGCGGCCGCACGGCGGCGAAGTCGGCGGCGGGCCGCGCCTTGCGCCACACCATCTCCGAGGCCGAGCAGGCCTTGGTGAGGGCCTCCACCAGGTCCGGCGGTACGGCGGTCGCGTGCAGCCAGCGCCGGCGCATCTCGTGCACGTTCGCGCGCTGCCAAGGGTCGAGCTCGTTCTGCGCCGAGGCACCATCGAGCAGATCGCCCATGTCGGGCTCGGTCAGGATCTCGTGCGAGATCACGCGGAGCGTCGCGGTCTGCTCGGCGCGCGCGGGTGCGGCACCCTCGGGCATTTGCGTCGCGCTGTCCCATTGCAGCATCGCCACGGCTTCGCCGAGGGTGCCGAGGCGGCGGAAGCGCGTCTCCAGGGTCTGGTACGGGGTCATGGGGGCTCGCGTCAGGGTCGGGCCGCCGTCAGCTCACGGCGCAGCACCAGGAGATAGATCACCACCAGCGCGCCGGCGAGAGCAAACCAGGTGATGGCGTATTGCAGGTGATCGTTGCGAAGCTCGGTGTTCGCCTGACCGCCGACCGGGAAGCCGCCGGGATTGGGTGCGTGTCCGGCCTCCAGATAGAAGGGCAGCGTCTCGGCGACGCCCGCGGCGCGCGCGATGGCGGGTAGATCGATCCAGAACCACTCGCCGCGGGCCGGGTCGTTCGCGGGCAAGAACCAGCCGGGCTTCTCGGTGGGCGCCAGGCGCAGCAGACCGTCGACCGTAACCGCGCCGGGCGGATTGCCGGCTGCGCGCGTGGCGGCATCGCGCTTCTCCGTCGGGACCCAGCCGCGCTCGACCAGCACCACCGCGCCATCCTCGAGCCGCAGCGGCGTCATCACGAGATAACCCGCGGCGCCGCTTTGGCGCTCGATCGCATGCACGGGGATCTCGTGATCGTAGAGGAATTGGCCTTTCGCCTGCGCCCGGTGGAAGTCGAGCGATCGTGCGGCATCCAGGCTGCGCGGTACCGCGATGGGTGAGCCCGAGGTGGCGACCGTGCGCTCCGCGATCAGGCCCTCCTT
>DATEGF010000208.1:0-21321 GCA_035280245.1 Allostellaceae bacterium | reverse complement strand
GACGTGGCGGCGGACGAGGCGAGCGAGCCTGTGCGCATCCGCCGCGAGATGGAGCGACGGTTCGGTCGGAGCAAGGTCAGATCAGCGGCGGAGTAGTAGCAACGCCCCACCTCACCTTGCCTCTCCGCCCCTGAGGGGCGGAGAGGCAAGGTGAGGTGGGGCTGTGCCGCTACTCCGCCGCCGACCTGACCTTGCTCGGTCGGAACCGCCGCTCCATCTCGCGGCGGATGCGCACGGGCTCGCTCGCCTCGTCCGCCGCGACATCGGACCAGCACACGATGTCGCCGGCCCTGACCGCGTTCTTGAGCGCCACCCTGTGTGCGAGGCCGATCGGCAATCCTCCCGCGGCAAGCGAGTCCTCAGCCGGCATCAGCCGACCCCACACCATATATCCGCCCTCGCCATCGAGGACCTCACCGGGCTTGAGGTCACGTTTGGCGATGGCGACGACATCGCCGCGAAAGCCCGTGGCGGCGCCGGTGGGCTCGCGCCGGAGCGCGGCCGAGGCGACAGAGATCCCGAGCTCGAGGCCGATCAGATGATAGGGCCGGAACAGCGCGGCGTAGCGGCCGCTGGGGTCGGTCACCATGCCGTACTCCGCGAAGCAACGCGCGACATAGTCGTTGGGCGCCTCGAACACGGCATAGACACCCCAGCGGAGGTCGCGGTTGACCGGTCGCGTGTCGCGCTCGAGCGACGAGATCACCTCGACCTGGCCCTTGTGCGCGAGCAGCCCGCCCTCGCTCGCGGGCCGGAGTAGCCGCGGCAGGTCATCGACGCCACAGGGCGGGAAAGTAAGGCCGCCTTTGGCGGGCGTGAGACCCGTCGCGTTCGCCACCGCCGCCATTTCGATCGCCGACTTGGTACCGTCGAGGAAGGAGTTGAACATCTGCGGGTTCATCCCGCCGGCGCGCGCCTGCTCAGGCGTCAAACCGTAATAGCCCCAGACCGTCGCCGGCGTGGAGGCGTGATAGATCGGGAGATACTTGGTGCCCTTCCCGGCTGCCACCACGTCGAAGCCAGCCGCGCGCGCCCAATCCACGAACTCCGCGATGAGCGCGGGCTGGTCGCCGTAGGCCATGGAATAAATCACGCCCGCCTGTGCCGCGCGCTCGGCGAGCAGGGGCCCCGCCAGCACGTCGGCTTCGACGTTCACCATCACGATGTGCTTGCCATGCTCGATCGCGAGCAGCGCATGGCGGATGCCGGCGGCGGGCACGCCGGTCGCGTCGATCACGACCTCGATCTGCGGCGCCCGGATCAGCGCCGCCGCATCGTCGATGACCGCGGTGCTCACCGTGGCGAAGGCCTGGTCGAGGCTCGGCGCCGCGATGCGCTCGGCGGGCCAACCCACGCGCAGGAGCTGCTCGCGGGCTCGCTCAGGCGCAAGATCCGCCACCGCCATCAGATGCAGGCCGCGCGTACGCAAGGCCTGCGCCAGGAACATGGTGCCGAACTTGCCGGCGCCGATCAGGCCAACGCGCACGGGGTGGTTGGCGTCAGCACGCTCGAGCAGCAGGCGGTGCAGATTCATCGCGGCTCCTCCATCCAGGGCGGATGCTAGCACGATGGGCCGCCGCTCAAAGAGGCACGCTCTTTTCCGCGGGTCCGTGTGCCGTTAGGCTCGCCCCATGCCGAAGCTCGCCGCCAATCTCACCTGGCTTTTCACGGAGGTGCCGTTCCTCGATCGGTTCGAGGCCGCGGCCGCGGCCGGCTTTCGCGCCGTCGAGTTTCTGCGGCCCTACGAGTTCCCGCCCGAGAAGATCGCGGCGCGGCTCGAGCACAATCGGCTCGAGCCCGTGCTCCTCAATGTCCCACCGGGGGACGCGAGCAAGGGCGAGCGCGGTCTCGCTGCCTTGCCCGGCCGAGAGGCTGATTTCATGCGCACGATCGATCGCGCGCTCGACTATGCGAAGGCGACGGGATGCAAGCGCATCCATGTGCTGGCCGGCAATGCCTCAGGGAAGCCGGCGGAGACGACCTATGTGGCGAACCTCAAGGCCGCCGCCGATCTGGTGGCGCCGCTCGGCATCACCCTGCTGATCGAGCCGCTCAACACGCGCGACGCGCCCGGCTATTTTCTCAGCACCACCTCCGCGGCGCTGGCCATCCTCGAGCGCGTCGACCGCCGCAACGTGAGCCTGCAATTCGATCTCTATCACTGCCAGATCATGGAGGGCGATCTCGCGCGTCACATCCGCGATCTCGCGGGACGGTTCGCGCATGTGCAGATCGCGGGCGTGCCGGACCGGAACGAGCCCGACATCGGCGAGATCAATCATGCCTACGTCTTGGATCTGCTGGACGAGACCGGTTATGCCGGCTGGGTCGGCTGCGAATATGGTCCGAAGGCGGGCACTATCGCCGGCCTAGGCTGGGCGCGGCGTTGGGGCGTTACTCCGCGCCAGTAGCGTGCCCCGAGGTCGGGACGCCCGTCAGCTCTTGCGGTCGAGCCATCGACTGAGAAATGCAGTCGTAATACTGCCCGACGTCAATGCGTCGCAGATACTGGCAACGCTGATCGACTACCTTCCTCTGCTCCGACGTCAGACCCGAGCGATCGGGCGCAGGATGCGCCTGCAGCTCGGCTACCTGCTTGGTCACGCAGCCATAGTACGCGGCATCGCCGCGAGGGCGCATTTTCGCGCAGGCAGTATTGATGAGGACGTTCTCTTCGTAGGAGAGATTGGACCGATCCGGGCCCGGTGGAGCGGCAAAGGCCGAGCCACAGATCATGAGAGATGCGAGGAGTATCGAGCCGGGGCGGAGCATGGTCGTGCCTCATGAAGGCAAATCGGATCGGTTCACGATCCCAAACAGCGGTTACCGAATCGTTAAACACCATTGGGACAGAAAAGCCTCGCACACCCAAGCCGAGCGTGATTCCATGGGTTTCGGCCATGAGCGGCGGCTCGGGACGAGAGACGGCGGCGGATAGAAATTGTTAAAATGCAAGGCATGAAGCGCCTGGCGGCCGACTTGCTGCTGCCTCTGGCCATCGCCATCGCGGCGATCGCGATCAAGGCATTGGGCTTCGCGCCCCTCGAGTCCATCACCCTCGGCGCCATCGACCTCTTCCAGCGCGCGGCACCGCGACCGGCGCCAGAAGCGCAGGTGTTGGTCGTCGACATCGACGAGGAGAGCCTGCGCAAGCTCGGGCAGTGGCCCTGGCCGCGCACGGTGCTCGCGGATCTCACCGACAAGCTCACGAATGCCGGCGTGGCCGCCATCGGCTACGACCTGATCTTCCCCGAGCCCGACCGTACCTCGCCTCAGAGGCTGCTGCTGACAATGTTCCGCGGCGAGATGCCGGCGGAGGTCGCGCGCGTGATGGGGGAGCTGCCCGACAACGACGCCGTCTTCTCGGCCGCCCTCGCCCGCGGCCGCGTCGTGATCGGCAGCGTCCCCGGCAACGACGCCGGCTCCGACAAGCCCATGCGCAAAGCCGGCTTCGCCGTCGCACGCGACAATCCGAAAGAATTCGCGGAGAACGATCCGCTCCGGTTCGTGCAAGGCTACGCGCGCGCGGTCGTGAGCATCCCGGCATTGGAGGCCGCCGCATCGGGTGTCGGGAGCCTCAACGAGGATCCCGATTGGGACGGGCTGGTCCGGCGCATGCGCATGGTAGAGCGCGTCGCGGGCTCGGCCTATCCGACGCTACCCCCGGAACTGCTTCGCGTCGCCTTCGGCGCGCGGGGTTACCTGCTGCGCGCCTCGGGGGCGAGCGGCGAGTGGAATTATGGCCAGGAGACCGGGCTCGTCGCGTTACGGATCGGGCCGCTGACCGTGCCGACCGATGCCGCCGGTCGCATCTGGATCGGCTATCGACCCGTGGAGCCAAGCCGCTGGGTCTCGGCCGCGAGCATCCTCGACGGGACACGCGACCTCAGCTCTTTCAAGGATCACATCGTCCTGATCGGCTCGAGCGCCGCCGGCCTCAACGATCTCCGCGCAACGCCGGTAGGCAAGACGGTGCCCGGCGTCGAGGTGCATGCCCAGGCGATCGACCAGGCGCTGCAAGGCTGGTTCCTGACTCGACCCGATTGGGCGCCGGGCGCCGAGTATCTGTTCATCGCGCTCGTCGCTCTGATGCTCGCCCTCGCGCTGCCGCGGCTCGGTGTCGCCGTGGCCGGCGCTTTCGCCGCGCTCGCGCTCATCGTCGCCTGGACTGGAGCCTGGTGGGCCTACCGCGCGCCGCACCTGCTGATCGATCCCGCTTATCCGAGCCTGGTGATTCTGCTGATCTACGGAACATCCACGATCCAAGGATATCTGCGCTCCGAGCGCTCGCGGCGGCAGATCAAGCAGACTTTCTCGCGGCTGATGGCGCCGGCGCTGGTCGAGCAGCTGGCGGCCAAGCCCGAGCAGCTCCGCCTTGGCGGCGAGAACCGCGACATGACCATCCTGTTCGCGGACATCCGCGGCTTCACGGGTATCGCCGAGGGCCTGGGGCCCCAGGAGCTCACGACCTTCATCAACGAGTTCCTGCAGCCCATGAGCGACGTCGTGATGGCTCATGAGGGCGTGATCGACAAATACATCGGCGATTGCATCATGGCGTTCTGGAACGCGCCGCTGCCCGATCCGCATCACGCCGCCCACGCCGTCGCGGCAGCCAAGGCGATGCGGCGTACGCTGGTGTCGCTCAACGCCGAGCGCGAGCGCCAGGCGGTCGCAGCGGGCCGCGTCTTCAAGCCGCTCCGGATCGGCGTCGGCCTCAACACCGGCGAATGCTGCGTCGGCAACATGGGCTCGCACCAGCGCATGGAATATTCGGTGCTCGGCGATGCCGTGAACCTGGCCTCTCGCCTCGAAGGCGCCAGCAAGACCTACGGCGTCGACCTCATCCTCAGCGAGTCGACCGCGTTGCTGGTTCCCAGTGAGCCCCTCGCCGAGCTTGACCTGATCCGCGTCAAGGGCCGGGACAAGGCCGCGCGCATCTTCACGCTGCTCGACCTGGACGCGGGAACGGCTCAAGCCGAGGCCGAGGCCGCGCTCGCGCACCATCGCGAGATCCGGGCTGCCTATCTGGCGCAGCAGTGGGAGCGCGCACTCGCGCTGATCGAGAGCGCCGGAAGCCCGGCACCTTTCTGCCTCGGGGCGCTTTATGGCGTTTATCGCACGCGCATCGAGGAATTCCGCGCGGATCCACCGGGAGCGGACTGGGACGGCGTCTTTCACGCTCACGAGAAATGAGCACGGCCTTGTGACGGCTGTCACAGGCCCCTCAACGCGGACCCCTTACATAGGCCCTGCCACAGTTTTGATTTCGCGTAACGCTCTGGATTCGCGTAGACTCTTTCTACCGTTTCCTGGGGGAGACCTCAGTTGATGCAGCGTCGTGAGCCACAGTTCCGTCGCCGCAGGCGGCTCGCCACGCTCGGCGTCAGCCTCGCATTGAGCCTGGCCGCAGCATCTCTGCCCGCGGCGGCCGACGATACGGATTCGAAGCGAGCGGAGTTCCTGAGCCTCTATCAGCAGGTGCTCAAGAACCCGACGAATGTCGAGTTGACGCTGCACTACGCGCGGCTCGGCGCCGACCTCGGCGACTACGAGGCAAGCGTGAGCGCCCTCGAGCGGCTGCTCATGTACAACCCAAACCTGCCGACCGCGGAGATCGAGCTCGGCCTGCTTTACGCGCGGCTCAAGTCCTACGCGATGGCGCGCGTCTACCTGGAGCAGGCCGCGGCGGCGCCGAACGCGAGTCCCGAGGTGCGCGCGCGGGCTCAGGACGCGCTGACGAAAGTGGATCGCTTGAACTCGCCGCACCAGTTCGCGGGTCAGGTCGAGCTCGGCGTCCAATACCAGAGCGACGCCAACCAGGCGCCGGGCGCGGCTGTGCCAGCGCCGCCCGGCTTCACGCTGCCGAGCATACCTCTCCGCAAGCAGAGCGACGGCGACGTGTTCCTGAACGCCGCGGGCATCTATCGCTACGACCTCGGCGATGCCGAGAGCGATACGCTCGAGGCGACCGGCACACTCTACGAGAGCGTGTTCTTCCATGACAGCCACCTCAACCTCGGCATCGCCGAGCTCACGCTCGGACCGCGTCTGACGCTCGACCGGATCGGAATCGAGCACGCGACGCTCAGGCCCTATCTCATGGGCACCTACGTCACGCTCAGCAACACGTCGCTCCTGGCGGGCGGCGGCGGCGGCATCGAGCTCGCGAAGACCTTCCAGTGGGGCACGCTGGCGCGCATCTTCTACGAGCACGAGGAGCGTGGCTATTTCAACTCGTCCTTCGATCCGCTCGCGAGCCAGCTCAATGGGAGCGTGGACGTGGCGCGGCTCACCGCGAGCCAGCCGATCGGCGAGGCCTCGACCCTCGACCTGCTGCTTCGCTATGTTCGCCAGAACACCCGGTTCAATTTCGACACCAATAGCCAGTACCGCATCCAGGCGAGCTATACCGTGCGCTATGCGGGGCTGCTGAGCGTACCGGGGGTGCCTCGGCCGTGGGAGACCGTCCTCGAAGTCGGCCACGATTGGACACCCTACGACGCCGCCAATCCCGCGATCAACCCGAACGTGAAGCGAAGCGACCGCAGCTGGTTCTTCGGCGGATCGGAGTTCCTGCACGTGAACAAATGGCTCGCCGCGGGGATCGGCGTCGAGCGACAGATCACGTCCTCGAACATCGGCAATTTCTCGTTCAACAACACGACGGCGACCCTGTCCGTCAAAGCGAGCTTCTAGAGGTGTCATCATGAGCCCGCGCCGCCTCGCCATCACCGCCTGCACGACGGCCTCCCTGCTCCTGGCGCTGCCGGCGGCTCTCGCGCCCGCCCAGACCGTGGGCGTGACCGGCGCCGTCAATCCCAATGCCACCGGCACACCGCCGGGCGCCACCGTGCGCGCGCTCGGCACCGGCAACGACGTTATCTTCAACGAGCGGATCGCCACCGAGGCGACAGGCCAGGCGGACATCCTGTTCGTCGACCGTTCCGCGCTGACGGTCGGTCCGAACTCGGATCTGGTGATCGACGAGTTCGTCTATTCGCCCGATACCGGCACCGGCAAGCTCGCGGCGAGCGCCACCAAGGGCGTGTTCCGCTTCGTGGGCGGCGCGCTCAGCAAGAATCCGGATTCTGTTACGATCAAGACGCCCGCCGCCATCGTGGGCGTGCGCGGCGGCGTGATCATCTACGCGATGAATCCGAACGGCGGCGGCACGCTCTATTTCCTCTATGGCGTGCAGGCGAGCCTCGACACGCCGAAGGGCCACAAGGAGCTGCGCCGCCGCAGTTGGGCGATTGATGTCGGGGCGGACGGTCAAATCGGCGATGCACACGCCGCGGACCCCGCGGCGCTGGCGGCGCTCCTGGCTCTCTTCAAGGGCACCGGCAACGGTGGCGCGTCGCCGCCGCCGACCGAGCAAGGCCTCGCGGGCTTGCCAGCGCTCTTCATCGACGACGACATCGATACGAACCAGATCGACCTGCGGAACTATCTGCGGCCGGTGGATGCCTTCGACATCTTTCAGATCGAGAGCCTCTACAAGACGCGGCAGCCCAAGCACGGCGTGATCATCATCTGCACGGACTGCTGCACGCGTAACTGCGGCTAGGGCGATCGCTCCACCGCCCGTGCCGCGGCCCAGCCTCGCCGAGGCGCTGTTCCGGCCACGCGGAGTGGCACTGATTGGCGTCTCCGACGATGCCGGCAAGACCGCGGGCCGCCCGCTAAGGTTCCTGCGCAAGCACGGCTACGCCGGACCGATCTATCCCATCAACCCAAACCGTTCCTCCGTCCAAGGCGAGCGCGCCTACGCCAGCCTCGCGGATGTACCCGGCCCGGTCGATCACGCCTACATCCTCGTCAACACGCCCGCGGTCGAGGCGGCGGTCGCTGCCTGCGCGCAAGCGGGCGTCGCGGTCGCGAGCATTCTCGCGAGCGGCTTCGCGGAGGCGGGGGCGGAAGGTCGCGAGCATCAGCGCAAGATCGTCGAGGTCGCGCGCTCAGGCGGCCTGCGCCTCGTCGGACCCAACTGCCTCGGCGTCGTCGACACCAATGCGCCGCTCGCGCTCACCGCCAATGCAGCCTTCGCCGCGGACAGCCTGCCCCGCGGGCGGCTCACAGTGCTCTCACAAAGCGGCAGCCTGATCGGCACGCTGGTGTCGCGGGGCGCCGTGCGCGGTATCCACTTCGGCAAGCTGATCTCGGTCGGCAACGAGGCCGATCTCTCCGTGGGCGAGATCGGCGCCGCGCTCGCGGACGACCCCGAGACCGACGCCTTCCTGCTCTTCCTCGAGACCATCCGCGCGCGCGAGGAAATGGCACGCTTCGCGGCGCTCGCCCACCGCGCCGGCAGACCGATCATCGCCTACAAGCTCGGCCGCTCCGAGGTGGGCCAGGCGCTCGCGGTTTCGCACACAGGCGCCATGGTCGGCTCGGACGCCGCTGTCGATGCGTTCCTGCGCCATCACGGCATCATGCGGGTCGATCATTTCGAGACGCTGCTGGAGATCACGCCGCTCATCGTCAGCCGAAAACCACTGACCTCGCGCAAGCCGCGCGTCGGCGTTATCGCCACGACCGGCGGCGGCGCCGCGACGGTCGTGGACCGGCTGGGCATGCTCGGCGTCGATGTCGCGCCGGCAAGCGAGGCGACGCTGGCGAAGTTGCGAGCCGTCGGCGTGCCCCCGCAGTCCGGACCGATCATCGATGTGACCCTCGCGGGCACGCGCTACGAGGTGCTGCGGCCCGCGCTCGACATCATGATGGAGACGGCGGAGTTCGCGCTCGTCTTCGCGACCATCGGATCGTCAGCGCAGTTCCAGCCGGAGCTCGCCGTGAAGCCGATCATCGACTGCGCCCGAGAGAAGAAGCCGATCGTCGTCTTCATCACCGCGCAAGCCGACGAGGCGCTCCGGCTCCTGGCAACGCACGGCATCGCCGCCTTCCGCACGCCCGAGGCCTGCGCCGACGCCATCGCCGCCTATCTAGCCTGGCGGGAGCCGGCGGCGCCGCCGAGCATAGAGACGGAGCGGCTCGCGCGTGCCGCCGCCTTGCTGCGGGCGACGGCAACCGATGTCCTCAACGAGCGCCAGTCGCTTGCGCTCTTCGAAGCCCTGGGCGTTCCGGTCGCGCCAAGCCTGATGCTCGACCCAGCAAGCGCTCCGCCCGCCCTGCCCTTCAGCTACCCCGTGGCGGCCAAGGTCCTGTCACCGGACATCACGCACAAGACCGACGCTGGCGGCGTCGCGCTAGAGATCGGGACCGCCGCGGAGCTCGCTGAACGAGCCCGCGCCCTCGTCGCGGCCGCGCGGACTCATCATTCCGGCGCCCGGATCGACGGCGTGCTGGTGCAGCCCATGGAGCGCGGCCTCGCCGAGGTGCTCGTCGGCTACCGCCTCGATGCGCAAGCTGGACCCGTGATCACCGTCGGCATGGGCGGCACGCTTGCCGAGATCTACCGGGACTATGCCGTGCGCGTCGCGCCCGTCTCCACGACCGAGGCCGCAGAGATGATCGCGGAGATCCGTGGCCTCGCCGTGCTGAGAGGCTATCGCGGCAAACCGCCCGGCGACGTCCGCGCGCTTGCCGAGGCCATCGCCGCCATCTCGATGCTCGCGGATCTGCGGGAGCCCGCCGTGCTCGAGGCGGAGATCAACCCGCTCGTCGTCAAGCCTGCTGGCATGGGGGTAGTCGCCGTCGACGGCGTGGTGCGCCTCGCGCCCCAGCTGGGCTAACGGCGTCAATTCGTGATCGGGCGGGGCTGGGCTCGCGGACGTCTGCGGTTGACCCCGATGCCTCGCGGTTCGTTCGGTTCCAACCTGCGCGTGGTTATGCTTCGATGTTCCATCCTTCGAGGAGAAAAGCATGAGCACAGCGCTTGGGAGACGCATGGGGCGGCGCGACCTGCTCATTCTCGGCGGAGCCGCGATGGTGCGGCCGCGATTGGCGCCGGCGCAAACCGCGGGGTGACGGCTCTTGTGAGGTCTCTACCGATCACGCCAGTCCCGGCTTCCGGCACAGAAGCACAAGGCTCTCGTAGATGACCTGGACGCAGAGCGAGGCGGCCATGTTCTGGACGTCGTGGGGTGGGCTCACGGTGTTGACGTCGACCGCGACGATGTCGAGGCCCGCGAGGCCGCGCAGGAGCTCGAGGCCCTCGCGCGCGAGCAGACCACCCCAGCTCGGCGTCGCGACACCCGGCGCCACCGATGGATCGAACACGTCCATGTCGAAGCAGAGATAGACCGGCCGGCCGGCGAGGCGCTGGTGCAGCTCGGCCAGCACGTCGTCGAAGCCGCGCTTCATGAGCTCACGGAGCGTGATGATGTTGTAGCCAAGGGAGCGCGTGTGATCGTAGACGCCGGGCGCGTAGGTCGTGCCACGCACCCCGATGTGATAGGAGAGCGAGGCCACCACCAGCTGCTCCTCCGCAGCATGGGTGAATTGCGTCGCGGCGTTGTATTTGTCGGCGGGATCGTAGGGATAGCTGTCGGTGTGGGCGTCGATGTGGACCGCGACGATGCCAGGGTGCCTGCGCGCGGCCGCTCGTAGCAGCGGCACAGAGATGCTGCCATCGCCGCCCATCGTAACCGGGATTGCGCCGGCCTCGTGGATCGGGCGCACCGCGGCCTCGATCCGCTCGAAAGCGTCGACGATCCGGCTGGGCGTGAGCCTCACGTTGCCGCAGTCGACCAGCTTCAGTTGCTCGACCGGATTGAAATCCGCGAGCTCGGAGTTGTAGAGCCGCATCTGCGCGGACTGCTGGCGGATCGCGTCCGGCCCCTGGCGCGAGCCGACCCGATAGGGGTGCGTCCCGCAGTCGAAGGGGAGGCCGAGGATCGCGGCCTTGGCGCCGGTGAGGTCGTGGGTGTAGGGCGCCCCAAAGAACGTGACGGGACCCGCGTACAACTGCTGCTCCGAGAGTGCCATGTCAGCCATGCCAATTGTTGTCTCGGGCGTTATGCGCCATCGGGGACGCGGGGTCCAGAACCGTGGCGCGAGATCGTCGCGCCGTGCTTTACTTCGGAGCGCCGAGGCTGGAGGCCCGTCATGACCGTGAAGCGCCCATCCTACGAGGTCGAGGACTACGAGATCTGGGCGGAAACGCCGGAGCTCCGCATGGTCGTGCTGACGCTCGGCGCGGGCCAGGAAGTGCCGTGGCACTGGCACACCAACGTTAGCGACACCTTCTTCTGCATGAAGGGTCCGATGGTGATCGAGACCCGCGCGCCCCGCGAGGTGATCGAGCTCAAGCCCGGCGAGACGCATATGATCCCCGCGAAGCGCGCCCACCGCGTCACCGGCAAGAACGACGGCCCCTGCAAGTTCGGCATCCTCCAGGGCCTCGGTACGTACGACTTCAACCCCGTTGGCGGTGGCTGATCATCCGAAGAGGCGCGCGCTGAAGCGGCGGCGGGCCAGCCAGAACGCGGCCGATGCCAGCGCTGCCAAGTAAACGAGATGACCCGCCGTCGCCAGCGGGTCGACCGGAAGGCCGGCGGCCACCGGACGTACCACCGCAATGAGATGCGTCATCGGCAGCACCCAGGCGATCACCTGAACGAACCAGGGGAACCGCGTCACTTCGAAGAAGGTGCCCGAGAACATGAACATCGGCGTGACCCAGAACGTGAAGAAGTAGGAGAAGACATCCCAGCTCTGCGCGTGCGCGGTGACCACGAGGCCCGTGCAGGCAAAGCAGACGGCGCCGAGCACCAGCACGGGCAGTGCCGCCGCCACGCCCCAAAAGCTGCCGATGCCGCCCCAGATCGTACCCACGGCGATCACGCAGCAGGACGCGAACATTCCCTTGGTGGCGGCCCACGACATCTCGCCGAGCATGAGTTCGGTCAGCGTGACCGGCGTCGCCAGGATCGCGTCCCAGGTGCGCTGCATATGGAAGCGCGCGTAGACGCTGACGGTCGATTCGAAGCTCGCCGCGAACATCGCCGCGTAGCACATCATCCCCGGCACGACGAAGCTCAGATAGTTGAGGCCGCCGACCCGGTCGATCACGGCACCGAGGCCGTAACCGAACGCGAAAAGGAAGATCAGGGGATCGAGCACGTTGGTGGCGAGCGACGGTCCGATCAGCTTCCGCCACACGGTGGCGTTCCGGCGCCACACCGCGCGGCTGTAGCGATTGACCGGGATCGTGTCGCCGGATGCGCTCATGTCAGCCTCCTTCGCGAAGCCCGTGTCCCGTAAGGCGCAGGAACACGTCCTCCAGATTGGCAAGCCGCGTGGTGTAGGTCGCCTGCGGCGGCAACCGCCTCGTCACCTCGACGGGGTCGTTCGCGTAATAGAGAACGGCATCGCCGATGTCGTTCCGCTCGAGTCCGGCCTCGTCGAGCCCGGTGGGCAAGGGTTTCGGAATTTCGACGACATAGGCGCGTGTGTGCCGGTCGATCAGGTCCCTCGGCGGCCCCTCGTCCAGCACCTTGCCGCCGTCGATGATGATGATGCGGTCGCAAAGGCGCTGCGCCTCGTCCATGTAGTGGGTCGTGAGCAGCAGCGTCTTGCCTTCGCGCTTCAAGTCGGTGAGCCGGCGCCAGATCAGCACGCGCGCCTGCGGATCGAGACCCGTCGTCGGCTCGTCGAGGATGATGAGCTCAGGATCCGCGATGAGCGCGCGGGCGATGATGAGCCGCCGCTTCATCCCGCCCGAGAGCTGCATCACCTGCGCGCCCGCGCGCTCGCCGAGCTGCATGAATTCGAGGAGCCTCGGCACCCGCTCCGCGAGCTCCAGAGAGGGCCGACCGAAGTAGCGTCCGTAGACCTCGAGGTTCTGCCGGACCGAAAGATCAGGATCGAGGTTGTCCTCCTGCGGCACCAGGCCCACGCGCTCGCGCATGGTGCGGCCGAGCGCGCTCGGCGCCTGCCCGAAGAGGCTGAGCCGCCCGGCCGTCGGCTGCGCCAGCGCCATGATCATGCGCATGATCGTGGTCTTGCCGGCGCCGTTCGGCCCCAGCAACCCGACGCAGGTGCCCGGCCAGATCGAGAAGCTGACCCCGCGCACGGCGTGCACCTCGCCGTAGCGCTTCTCCAGCGCCTCGACGGCGATCACCGGCGTCGCGGTGCTAACTTTCCCTTCCACTCAATGCTCCCACTGGAAGTGTGCACGCTGCGCGATCGTGCGTCCTTCGACGCGCTCGCAAAGCTCGCTTGCTCAGGATGAGGGGCCTAGGTGCGTTGAAACACCAATGGTCCTCATCCTGAGCAAGCGAAGCGCGTCGAAGGACGCAGGTTGTCGGCAGCCGATCAGAAGTAAGTCCGCACCGCCCCCGTCACGTTGTAGGCATCGTCGACGAGATAGAGCAGCTGCCATTTGTCGAAGGTCGTGCAGGGATGCGAGACGCCGAACGACACGAGGTCGCCCACCTGCAGCGGCGTCTCCTTCGGCACCGTCACATAGGCATGCTGGTCGTTGAGGCCGGTGCAGATGTAGCCGGGGCCGAGCGCCAGCGGCGGCGCGGCGTTGCCGCCGGGTCGGCTCCAGGCGAGCGGGATCGGCATCTCGGTGTCGGACGAGACATCGCGCCGACCCATAGTGCAGATGGCGAGCCCGGTCTCCGGCCGCGACTGCACGTAGGTCCAGACCTCGAGCGCGGGCTGCAGGCCATGGCCGAGCTTCTCCACGGCGGGCGTGCGCTCTTTGAGACGCGCGAACATCCGGCGGTACATGCCGGAATCATGGGTGAGGTAGCAGCCGCTCCGCGTGAGGACCAAGGTCTCGCGGCCGAGCGTCTCGCGCGAGAAGCGCTCGACCACCATGTCGTAGAAAGCCGAGCCGCCCGCCGACAGGATGATCGGTCCGGGCGCGAACAGGTTCTCCTTCGCGCAGGCTTCCGCGATGCTCGCGAGCAAGTCGAGGAACGCGCCGACGCGCGCCTCGGTCTCCTCCGGGGTCTTGGCGAAGATCAGGCCCTCGAAGCCCTCGACGCCGCGAAGCCGCAAGCTCGGCCCCGCCGCGGCGATCGCGCGCGCGACCTCGAGCGCCGTCTTGAGATCGCGACAGCCCGTGCGACCCCCGAGAATGCCGCCTTCGAGCAATAGATTGAGCGGCGCCTTGAGCGAGCGGCCCGAGAGCGCCCGCGTCAACTGCGCCACGCCCGCAACGCTGTCGGCGAGGCAGTAGAACTCGAAATCGGCGTGCGCCGTGAGCTCATCGAGCACGTAACGAACCGCCTGGCGCCCGATCAGCTGATTGGCGAGCACGATCCGATTGATCCCCATAGCGCGGCAAACCTGGATCTGCTGGGCGGTCGCGACGGTCATCGCCCAGGCGCCATGGTCGAGCTGCCGCCGAAACAGTGCCGGACTCATGGTGGTCTTGCCGTGCGGCGAGATCACCGCGCCCGAAAGCTTCAGGAACGACTGCATCCAGGCGTCGTTGTGATCGAGCGCCGAGGTCTTGAGCACCGCCGCCGGCAGCGGCACATCCTCGCGCAGCAGGTTCCAGCCCTTGGCACCGACATCGCGCAGCACGAACGGTGCGATGCCACCGGGCACGCCCTTCACGAGTCCGCTCAAGCTGAAGCCTTCCCAATCGAGTCCGTCTGGCATGGAGCGTCCCTCCGAGATCGTTACGAGGGTCACGAGGGTTGGCGTGGCGGCTCGTGACCCGCGGAAGATAAACCTTGTGCGCGGGGTTAGGCTGGTCTCGACGAGGGCGCACGGTCAAGCCGTCGTCGCGACAAACACAGCCGTGATCGCCCTTGCGGAGATCGGAGCGAATGGAGGATTGTAGCCACCGAGCGGTACCCTATATCGGGGGGAGGCCCGTGCGATGCGGCGATTGATTGGATTGGTGCTGCTGATGGCGATGCTCACGGCCATGAGCGCATGCCGGAATACGTACGCGACCGGCGGCACCGGCAGCGGCGGTGGCGGCAACGGCATGATCCACTCGGGGATCCCGTTCTGAGGCCGTCGCCGGGTTTCGAAGGTATGGGTTATGCTCGGTCGAGTGCTGGTGGTTCTCGCGCTGACTGCGCTCCCTGTGATCGCGGGCCCGGCGGCCCATAGTCAGACCGTCACCGATCCGGCAGGAACGGGACTGCGGAAAGAAATCGATTCCGACCACCCCATCACGCCGCCGCCCAGCTTGTCGGATGTGCCGCCGCTGCTGCCTAGCAGGCCGGCGCCGGGTCTGCCGCACTACGCCGCTCCGAGCACCAGCCCGAGTCCGTTTCTGCCACCGCCCAATCCCGGGCCAGTGACCGGATACGGTCCCGGCGGGATGGCCCCCATACCTGGCGCCCCCGCCAACCCGCCTTACAGCTATGGACCGCTGCGCTAGGTGAGACCACCGCCGCTACCAACGGCGGTAATAGTCGTCCCGGTCGCGATAGTAGGGGTAATAGTAGCCGCCGCTTGGCGCGTAGTAGCCTCCTCGGTAATTAGGCCCCGGCCCATAGGCCGGCACGACCACACAGCCCGCGAGCAGGCCCGCGGCCAGAACCGCCGGCACCAGCCTGGGCCATAGCCCTAATCGAGGCTTCAACCTCCGAACGTCCACAACGGTCATTGCTACCTCCTGGGTGCCAGCCGCCGTCAACCGGCGCGCTCATAAGAACATAGGCACTCGGAAAAGGAAACGAGCCCGGTGCGTTTCAATATTCCTGTTTCACTCCTTTTGGTTATGCCGGCCCGTAGCGGTGGTGGGACCGCGCGCAAGACCGGCGAGTGCCTTGATTCTGCTCCATAAGAAACCGTTAACCAATCGCGCCCAGAATGCTCCGAGCCCGTCCCCGAGTCGGAAGATCCGCCCCATGTCGTCAGCCTCCGAGACCGCCGTCGCGCCGGGCTCCGGTGAAACGGCCGTAATCGATATCAAGCGCCCGCGCCAGGAGATCGCGCTCGCACCCACCGTCCAGCGGATCGCAGCGGAGTGCGGCACCACCTTTTTCGGCCTGGTGAAGGACTACGCGACGGTGGCTTTCGGTCCCGGTCGCCTCACCTTCGACGAGTACCTGGCGCTTCGCCTATTCGATCCGCGGCTCTACGCCGGCGTGGACAAGCGCGCTTTCGTCGGCCTCACGGCGTCCCGCAAGATCTGGATCAAGGCGAACTTCCGGGTCGAGAACTTCGCGCTGGTCGAGAACAAGATCGCGGCCGACGCAGTGTTCTCGGCTTACGGCTTCCGCACCACGCCAACCCTCGCGCTCTTCTGCAATCGGATCGCGAATCAATCCTCGCGCCTGCTTCAAAGCGAAGCGGAGCTCTGCGACTTCCTGCGCAATCCCGATCACTTTCCACTGTTCGCGAAGCCAATGGACGGGCTCCAGAGCCTCGGCTCCGCCAGCATCGACCGCTATGACCGCGCCAGCGATTGCCTGATTACCGTCAGCGGCCAAGCGCTGCCCCTCGCGAAATTCGCTGCGGACGTCAATGCGCATTACGGTCAGGGCTATCTCTTGCAGCGCCGCGTGAGCCCGCACGCCAAAGTCCGCGCGATCTGCGGCGATCGGCTCGCCACAGTTCGACTGCTCACCACCATGACCGGAGGCGCGCCGAAGCTCATCCGCGCCTGCTGGAAGATCCCCGCCGGCACCCACGGCGCCGACAATTTCTGGCGGCCGGGAAACCTGTTGGCGCAGCTCGACCTCGCGACCGGCCGCGTTCTCCGCGTGATCCGCGGCGTCGGCATGACGCTCGAGGAGGTGACGCATCACCCCGATACGGGCGCGGCACTCATAGGCGCCGTGGTGCCGAACTGGCCCGAGGTCACGCACACTGCACTCGAGGGCGCGAAGGTCGTGCCCGATCTCAAGCTCATCGGTTGGGACATCGCGCCGGTCGACGCCGGCGCGGTGATCGTCGAGCTCAACCAGACGCCGGATTTCATCCTGCCCCAGCTCGCCGACCGCCGCGGCATCATGGATCCGGAGTTCAAGAGCTTCCTCGCGGAGTGCGAGCAGCTCTCGATCAAGTGGGAGCGTCAGCAGCGCGTCGGCTCCCGGCGTCCGGCCCTCGACGGCTTCAAAGTCGACTGAGATAGACCCGCCCGCTTAAGCGGCGGCGCTCTTCTGGCGTGCGGCACCGAGGGCGAGCGTTGCGCTAATCAACGCGTCGATGTCGCGCTCCTCGGTGCGATGGTTGACGATCGCGGCGCGGATCGCGACGCGGCCGTCGACCGTTGTGGTGGAGGGCGCGGCGATGCCGGACTCCTGGAGCGCGATCACCAGCTCGGCGTTGAGCCGGTTCGCATCGGGGCTCCGATAGCCAAAACACACGATATTGAGCTGCACCGGTGCCAGGAGCTCGAGCTCCGGGGTCGCCTCGACGCGGCTCTTGAGATACTGCGCGAGCTCGCAGCTATGCGCGATGGCGCGCCCGATCCGCTCGGTGCCGTGCACCTTGAGGGTGAACCAGGTCTTGAGGGCGCGGAAGCCGCGCGAGAGATCGGGCCCGAAATCGCAGGGCCAGGGCGACCCCGCCGCCAGGCCGCGCGTCTCGCGCCTGAGATAGGCAGCGGGCGAAGCGAAGGCACTTCGATGCATGCGCGCATCACGCACCATCACGAAGCCCGCGTCATAGGGCACCTGGCCCCATTTGTGGAAATCGAACGCCAGCGAGTCCACCCGGTCGACGCCAGCAAGCCGCGGCGCCAACTCCGGCGCCAGGATCGCAAGCGCGCCGAAAGCGCCGTCGACGTGGAACCAGAGTTTCTCGCGCTTCGCGACCTCGGCGAGCCCCGCGAGATCGTCGATCGCACCGATGTCCACCGTGCCCGCCGTGCCCACCACCAGGAATGGCTCGAACCCGTTCGCACGGTCGGCGTGGATCGTGTCCTTGAGCGCGCCAATGTCGATGCGGTGATGGTCGTCGGTCGCGATGACCCGCAGCGCCTCGATACCAAGGCCGGAGATATCCATCGCCTGTGCGATGCAGCCGTGCGCCGCGGCGGAGGTATAGGCCGTGAGCCGCGTCTTCGCGGTACGCACGCCTTTGCGGCGCGAGCCCGCGCCCAGCGTCGCCGTGCGCGCCACTAGAACCGCGATCAGATTCGCCATTGAGGTGCCCGTGACGAAAAGGCCGCTCGCGGTTTCTGGGAACCCGAAGAGCTCGCGCATCCACGCCACCACCTGGCGCTCTACTTCGATCGGCGCGTGATCGCGGCCACCGAGGTTCGCATTGAGGCCGGCCGCCAGCATCTCCGCCAGCACGCCCGCGGGATTGCCGCCGCCATGGACCCATCCCATGAAGCCCGGATGCACGTTGCCGGTCGCGTAGGGCAGGACGTCGCGCATGAACTCGCCGTGAACTTCGGTGAGCGCTTGTGGTGCGCGCGGCAACTGCGCGCGGAACCGAGCCCGCACCTCGTCGGGAAGCGGCTGCCAGACCGGCCGGTCACGGATGCCCTCGATGTAATCGAGGATCTCGTCGAGCATGCGGTGGCCTTGCGAGCGGAAGCCCGCCCAATCCTCGGGATCGAGGCTAGTGCGCGGATCGGCCGCCGGGGTTTTCGCCATCCCGGCAGGCTCGCACCA
This sequence comes from Allostellaceae bacterium, assembly GCA_035280245.1. Taxonomy (GTDB): domain Bacteria; phylum Pseudomonadota; class Alphaproteobacteria; order ATCC43930; family CGMCC-115725; genus DASZHJ01. The sequence goes on along the minus strand of DATEGF010000208.1, from coordinate 2,866 downwards.
CGGGGTTAATAGAGTATGTAAAGGGAGCGCGCGGCCCCGCTCAAAGGCTTACTTGTCGCGCGCCACCGCCTCCTTGAGCTTCGCCGGATCAACGGCGATCGAGACGCCCGCCCGCTCCTGCTGCAGGAGCATGGCGACGCGGGAGTCCCGACCCGCCCAGCCGCGGTTCATCGCCTCGGTCATCTCCTCGAGCGCCATGTTGCAGAGGCGCATGGGAACGCCGAGCTCGCGGCCCAGCGCGGTCGCGAGCGCCACGTCCTTGTGCGCGAGCTTGAGCGCGAAAGAGGGCGGGTCGTAGATATTGGGCAGGAACTGGTCGATCACACCATCGAAGGTGCGGCGCCGGCCACTCGCGCCCTGCCGCACCGCCTCGAAGAGCGCCAGCGGCTCGACGCCCCCTTTGACGCCGAGCGTGAAGACTTCGCCGAGCACGGTCTGCAGCGCATAGCCCGCGCAGTTGTGCACGAGCTTCGCCACCGACCCCGCGCCGATCGGGCCGACATAGCGAGCGCGGTCGCCCATGGCGTCCAGCAGCGACTTATGCCGAGCGAACATTGCACGCTCGCCGCCGACCCAGAGCGCGAGCTTGCCGCTCTCAGCGCCCTTGGGCCCGCCGCTCACCGGCGCGTCGAGCACGTGGAGCCCACGTTCGGCGAAGGCCGCGTGGATCCGGCGGACCACCGTCGGCGAGTTCGTGGACAGATCGAAATAGGCCGATCCCTTGCGCAGGCCCGCGGCAAGCCCGTCGGCGCCGAGCGCCACCGCCTCGACCTCCGGCGGGCCCGGCAGCGACGTGAACACCACGTCCGCCACCTCGGCAACCTTCCGAGGCGAGTCCGCCCAGACGGCGCCGGCGGCGATGTGCGGTTCCGCCGCCGCGCGCCGCGCGTCGTGCACCACCAGCTTGGTGCCGGCTTTCTGAAGATTGCGGGCCATGTGCGCGCCCATGGTGCCCAAACCGATGAAACCCACCTGCATGATTCCCTCCCTTGCTCAGACCAAGCGCGCGGTCACTGTTTCTCGAAGATCTCTTTCGCGATGAGCGCCGCCGACATGGCGGTTGGCCAGCCCGAGTAGAACGCGAGATGAGTGATCACCTCGACGATCTCGTCCTTGGTGACGCCATTCAAGAGCGCGCGCTCGAGATGGCCGCGCAGCTGCTCCGTGCGATTGAGCGCCACCAGCGTCGCCACCGTGATCAGACTGCGGTCGCGCTTCGAGAGGCCGGGCCGCTCCCAGACATCGCCGAACAGGACCTTCTCGGTGAGATCGACCAGCTTCGGCGCGACGGTGCGGACCTTGTCTCGGCTGGCAGTCGAGGGCGCGGACGCGGGCATGGGATTTTCCTCCTTTTGGGATTTATCGATCCGACGCGCATCGGCTCGGTCGGAGGAAAGGCTAACCCGGCTTCGTGGCCCGCGGCTAGCGTGGGCTTGCCATGCCGCTCATCGGTGGGAGTGGCTGCAGGTCCGCGTGCGGAAGAATGATTTCGGTGATGGGATCGACGTCCAGCACGCTCCGCGTCCCGTCCTTCCCCGCGGAGAGCGTCACGAGTTGATCATCACTCGAGAGCACGGCAATGTCCGAATAGCCATGCTTCTCGAGCAGGCGCTTGGCCTGGGCGATCTCGCTCGAGGTGGCCTGCGGACGCGCCGGCACGTCGGCGCGAGCGCTAGCGCTTCCGAGGATCAGAGCCAGCGCAAGCGCGACAGCCCTCGCCGTCGAATGTATCGATCGATCCACCGCGGAGCCCTCGCTTGTGGTTCCGTGCTGCACCTGATGTGCGGCGCTCCGGAATCAAGCTTGCGTCCTTCGAGGTCACCAAAATGCAACCGCGGGTGGCGCCCTTCCCTTGCTTTCGGCGCATCATTTTCGATCGTCGCGGGATGCTGCCGGGGCAAATGCTCAGCGGTCTGCTCGGCGAGCCAGGCTTCCAGAAGCGTCGGCATGACTACCTCTCGCGACCCCCCGTGGGTTCTGGGGCAGAGATATTATGCCGTTCTTAGTTGTCAATTGCATTTATATAACATATAGATTATGTATATTTCTGCGTCCCGCTGGCGACATCAATCCACCTGCCCCCAGTTGTTTGACTCGTGGATTATCGGCTGACATGATTCTCGTCCGCTGAATCGGACGGGCGGATTTCGATGGAAGGCTTTGTTGGACGGCGCGGACTGATCGAGGCCAAGCGGCTTCGCGGCCTATCGCAGCGCTCTGATCTCAAAGGCGCGCTGCAGATGGGAAGCCATGTCGCCGCCCTCGTCGCAACCGGTGTCGCTCTGAAGCTGATCTGGGGCACGATCTGGGCCGTGCCGATTTTCCTCGTGCACGGCACCCTCCTCAATTTCCTCTACGGTGGGCAGCACGAGCTCAGCCATTCGACCGTGTTCCGCACGCGCTGGCTCAACGAGGCATTCGGGCGCGCGATCGGGTTCCTGATGCTCTATCCCCGCGACTTCGATCAGCTCCAGCACTTCGCGCACCACCGCTATACCCAGGACTGGGCGCGCGACGGCGAGCTCGAGCGTCCGCGCTACACGCTGGCATCGTTCCTGCTCTGGGTGCTCGGGCCCACCTATTGGTATACGCGCGTCCGCCGCATTCTCCGCTTCTCCGCGGGGATCGTAACCGAGGGCTATATCCGTGAGGCCGAGCGGCCGCTGCTGATCCGCGAGGCGCGCTGGCACCTCGCGGGTTATGCGCTGATCGTCGTGGTCTCGGCGGCGACGGGCTCCTGGGCGGCCGTCACCTATTGGCTGGCACCGCTGCTGCTGATGAAGTGGACGCACCAGCTCCAGAACACGATCGAGCATTTTGGTCTGACTCACGCCGACGATACCTGGATCAACACGCGCTCGACGCG